>CAYVGN010000059.1:0-10900 GCA_964451215.1 uncultured Acidobacteriota bacterium | reverse complement strand
CGCCTCCGAAGAGGCGCCAGCATGGGGACGCCCCCAGCCTCCGCTGCCAGGCACAAAACCCCTTGCCGCCCCGTTCTCCCCACAGGCCCTGCGGCTCCCTCGCTTCCGTCCTGCCACCGGGGCCGTTACCTCCAGCCTCCCCGGCAACGCAGCGCCTGTGGTGGAGACAGGCCAACCACCTGGGCTCAAGCAAGCGGCGTACCGAAGGCCATGACCCTCTAAGGACTGTGCCGCCAGCGAGTTAGTGGCATTGCCGGGACTACAGCGCGGACGGCGTGTGTCCCTTCTACCCAGTCCTGGGTCGCTGGGACATACCCGCTTTCCGGCGCGAAAGTTGCCGAGCCGACTGGCGCAATGAAAGCGGTTCCCCGTTACTCAAACCTATAGGTGTAGCGGACGTAGAGGCTTCGCCCGGGAGCATCGAGGCCCCAACTTATGCCTCGATAGTTGCGGTCGCCGATGTTTTCCAAGTCAAACGCTACTTGTTGCCGTTCTCCAATTCGGAACCCGCCGCGGATACTGAGCGTGACATAGCCTGGAATGGCTGGAAACAGGGGAGCAGAGAGAACGCCTGGGCCGAGCACACGATCCTGAACTTGTGCGAGAGTTTCTCCAGTCGGGAGCAACAGGTCATCGCTGGTTCCCAGCCGGCCGTCCGGCCCGGGACTGGCGAGGCCGCGGGCCGTCGCGCCGTTAAAGAAGAAGCTCCGGATGCTGTCGCGGGAGCGAGTGGCGCCGGTGCGCCGGTCTTCCAGGTCGAGGCTCGACAGGCGGCGCTGCCGATGGGCGGCGTGCAGGTAGGGCTCGATCCAGAAATGGCCGCCCGCCGACTGGTAACGAAGCTTCAAGTAGCCATCCGGCGCCGGCGTTCCCCCTTCGATGTTCGGCGGCAGGCCCGTGCTTTTGTCTCGGGCGTGGAGGTAGGTGAGAACGGCACTGACGGACCACCTGGAGGAGAGCATTACGGTGGACAGGTGTTCTAAGCCGCGGATTCGGGCCTGGCCGAAGTTGGCGCGCACCAGCACGGGGTTGGCGGCAGCGGCGATGAAGACCACGCCGTTGAGGTTTTGGGCGGTAATGGGGTAGCCGCCCAGTTCCCGGCCCACCGCGCCCTGGGGCAGGATGAGCGCCTGCTTGGAAATGGCGTCATGAATGTCGGTCAGGAAAAGGGCCAGCGCGGATTCGACACGCCGGCCGCGATACCGGGCGCCCACTTCATAGGTCAGGCTGCTTTCCGGTTTCAGTTGGGCAACCGCCTGGCCGGTGGAAACGGCACGGCTGTCGGCCCTGGAGCCAACGCTGGCGCCCAGCCCCGCCACATCCGGCGCCGCCACTTCAAATCCGGAACCGGTCAGGCCCAGCGTCCCCAGGTCGGTCATATAGGGAGCGCGAAAGCCGCGAGCAGCATTGGCGGAAATGCTGAAACCTCGGGCGGGAGTGACCACCACCCCACCCCGGAAGGCGACACCCGAGACCCGCAAGGTATCATCAGACCAAAGGCGTCGCCCCTGGACGAGGGGGCTGTGGCGGGCCAGCGCGCGATAGGAAGCAGCACTGTAACGCAGGTTGCCCAGCAGGCGCACCTTCTCGGGCCAGGCCTCGAAAACATCCTGGAGGTAAATCGCCGCGCTGTGCTGGCGGGCCCTGTCCGGGATGCGCGGCCGCTGCAGTTGGGAGGCCTGAGTCACGGGGTTGACGCCCATCGAGTGCGAATGGATACGCTCCGCGTAGAACTCCCCGCCCGCCAGCAGGCTGTGTCCCGCCCTCGGCTGCCTGGCGCCGAAAACCTGGAGGCCCGTGGCATTGGTGCGCTCATAGTCGTGGTTGATGGAGGCGCGGGGATTCCCGGCGCCCCCTTGGTTGACGCGCTCCTCGCGCTGCGAGTTGAAGGAGCCGGCCGCAGTGAAATGGTCGAACGGCCACAGGCGCACCCGGTGGTACTTCAGGTAGAAGAAGTCCAGCATCAGGTTGCGCAGGTCGGCGATCAGGTTGCCGTCGCCGCCCAGCAACTGATCGTAGCGCTTCCCGCCATCCTGCTGGCCACGGCTGTAGTGGACCACGAACTGAGAGCCGGGGGCGACCGACCAGTTCATCTTCAGCAATCCGCCGTACTGGGTGAAGGCCGTGTCGGGCAGCCGACCGGGCGCAACGGTGTCGGACCGGAGACCCAGGAATCTGGCGAAGGCAGAGTGCGAATCGAACCCTGAGCCCGGACGGAGCCGGTTGGTGCGCCGGCCCGCCAGGTTGACCAGCAGCCCGAACTTCCGCCCGCCGTAGGTGGTTGTCCACTGCGAGCCGAAGCCCGCGTCGGCGCTGTTGAAGAAGGTGGCGAGCTTGCCGGCCAGGCGGGCGCCGGCGGCGGAAAACCCGGGCACGGCCGAGAGAAGCTGAACCGAGCCCCCGATCCCTCCGCTTCCGTACTGGGCGCTGTACGGGCCACGGAGAATCTCCACCGCCTCCACGTTGGAGGGCTCCACCAGGTCCAGGAACGTATTGATGCCGCCCCGCGCCGCCGAGGTCGAGTAGCGAACACCATCCAGGAAGATATTGACCTTGTTTCCGGTGAGGCCCCGCACGAACACGCCGGCAATGCTCGGGCTGGTGCGCTGCAAATGCACCCCCGCTTCTTCGTTGGCGACCTGGGCGATGACCGTCTTGGCCCGCTCCTCGACCTTTCGCGCAGTCACAACACTGACCGGCTGGGCCAGGGATGGGGTGTCCTCGATCAGTCCAGGATGGGCGGTGACGGTGACCTGCTGATAGACGGGCTCGGGCTCCAGGGTCACTTCCAGGTTCTCCAGGCCCGATTGGTGGACGCGGATCGCCAGGCGCTGCTCCGCAAATCCTTTCAGCCTGGCTGCGAGCAGATAGCTTCCTCTAGGAACGCCGGCGAATGCGAAGCGCCCCTGGCCATCCGTTCGGGCAGACCCCAGGATGACTTGCTGGGCGTTCACCAGCCGAACTTCCGCCCCAACAACGGCAGCCCCCAGCGAATCCCGCACTACGCCCGCCACCGCGAAGCCGCTTTGCCCCCAGGCTGCAACGCTGGACAGCAGAAAGAAGAGAAAGCCCAGCAGCCCGGCAGGATTCCACGGCTTGCCCATATTGCTCAAGGGGGGTGGAAGTCGGACGGAATGATCGTACCGAATCATTGGCCGGCTCACCAGGCAAAAAAGCTGCCTCCCTGTTGCTCCGTCAGTTCCGCCGAGCCGCGCCAGCACGTTCGTTCCTGCCGAAGGCAACAGAGAGGCAGGTTGAAGAGGAAACGTCTGAACCGGCTTTGCTGGCAGCAAGCAAGAAACCAAACTCCGGCGTACCCAACAGACGGGCTGTCAAAGACTTGTGAGTAGCGCCCGAAGCGCGGGCTGGGTCGCGCCGGGCTATTCCGACACACCTGCGGGTCTGCCTGCCACAGTTCGATTCCGCGTCCTGCTAGGGGCTGGAGCGCCGGGCAGCAGCCGCCTTGGCCTGCCGGGCCTCCTTCATGACCGGTCCGTAGACCTGCTTGTCGAAGGGCACACAGCCGGTGGGGAACTGGCCGAGTTCGTTTTCCTTGGCGCGCATCAGGTAGGTGCAGAAGCTGACCGTCTTGCAGCAGCGCGCTTCGTCCAGCTCGCCCTTCTCCAAGGCGTCGCGCGCGAAATCCGGGTAGGCCAGCGCTCCGCGCCCCACGCCGACAAAGGTGATGTGGTGGTCGGCGATGTTGGCCGCGCCGGCGTGAACCAGGTACTTCTGCAACCAGCTATAGCCGGTGCCCACCATGGGCAGGTCGGGATAAGCGTGCTGCAGGGCGGCGGCGATGCGGAAGTGTCGCCAAACGCCGAGCAAAGGATGCTCCGGCGCCTCGTAATTGCCTTCGTCCGGCTGCTCAAAGGGGCGGCCGACGTGGGGGTTGAAGCGGGGCACGCCCAGGGTGACGTTCAGCAGCCCCACACCCCGTTCGCGCAGCCAGCCCACGAGCTGCAGCGTCTCGCGGAGGTCTTCGCGCAAGGGGTCGAAGGCATCGGTGCTCCAGCCGTAGCGGTAGGGGAGCTGGAACTGGCCCGGCTCACCCAGGCCGGTTTCCCGGTTGCGGCAGTATGGGGGGCCGTCGTAGGCGCCCAGGCGCACCGCCAGCAGCAGCCGGTCGCCGACCGCCTCGCGGATGCGGGCCAGCGTGTTGCGGATAAGCCGGGTGCGGTTCTCCAGGCTGTCGCCGTAGGGGCCCGGCCGCAGGTAGGAAGCCAGCAACTCGTTCAGCAGGTAGCCGTGGCACGTCTTCAAATCAATGCCGTCGAAGCCGATCTCCAGGGCCAGCCGCGCCGCCTCAGCGTACCTCTGCTCCAGCTCTTCCAGTTCGCCATCGGTGATGAGCCGCGAGCCGGGCTTGTCCAGCGCCGGGTTGGAGACGGCAATGAGAGGCGTCGGACAGCTCCAGCGGCCGGAGTGTGTGAGCTGGAGGATGGAAACCAGGTCGCGGTCGCTGCCGAAGGTTTCCCGGTGTGCGGCGCGCGCCGCAGCCAGCAGCTTTTGCAGGTCACTCGCCGTCTCGGGATTGATCAACAGTTGGCGGGTGTTGGCGCGCCCTTCCGGAACGACGGCGGTGGCCTCGAACCACAGCAGCTTGCAGCCGCCGCGGCCCAAGCGCCGGTAGCGGCGGAAGGTGAGTTCACCGGGCCGCCCGTCCAGGGTGCCGTCGCACCCCTCCATGGGCTGGACGGCCAGGGAGTTGCCCACGCGCCACTGGCGCCCGCCCCACCCTGGCAGCAGGCGCGGCGTTCCCACCGCGGCCTGCATCCGCCGCCGGTCCGCCTCCAGCCGCACGCCGGTCCCTAGCCGCTGCGCGTCCTGCTGTAGCTCCTCCAGGCTGCGATAGTTGAAATGCTTCGCCATCTCTTGATTCACCGCCGAGACTGGATTCACCGCAGAGAACGCGGAGAGCGCAGAGCCGAAAGGCTACCAACCCTTGTTTCGCGCATCCGGAAAACGGTTAACGACGCGCATGATTCCCGACCGGAGGATCTTTACGTTGAAATTGATCAAGAGGCCGACTTTGTGTCCCGTCAGCTTCAGATGCGAGAGCAATTGTGCCTGGTGAATCGGCGCCAAGCGATCCACTGACTTTATCTCAACGATAACAGCGTCTTCGACCAGCAAATCCAGGCGGTAGCCGCAATCCAGCTTAACCTCCCGATAGAGAATCGGCACGGGCTTCTGCTGTACGACTTGCAGCCCACGCCGGCGCAGCTCGAACGCCAGGCAAGCTTCATACGCCGATTCCAGCAGTCCTGGTCCCAACGCCCGGTGGACTTCGATGGCCGCCCCAATAATCGCCTCAGTGATTCGATCGAGCTCTTCCGATTCTTTCATCTCGCGGGCTCGGCGGTGAGATTATCGCCTCCGCTCGGGTCACCTCGGCAATCTCTGCGGGCTCGGCGGTGAAACCGGGGCCGCAGTTTCCGGCGCCACTTCCCGAGCGGCGCCAGGGGGACGGATCAGGGTGATGGCCAGGACACCGAGCAGGCCAGCGGCCGTCATAACCGCGAACGCCGTGTTGTAGTTTCCGGCGCGGTCAAACAGCCAGCCCACCAGCATGGGGAAGATGGCCTGCCCGATGGAATCGGTCGGCAGAATGAACCCCATCACCCGCCCGACTGAGGCGGCGCCGAAGCACTCGGCCACCATCAACGGGATCATCATGTAGTCGGCCCCCATGCCGAAGCCAAAGATGATGGCGAAGGCGTAGGCCATCTTGGGCACATCCACAAAGTACAGCAGCGGGATGGAGGCACCGACCAGCGTGTAAGCAGCGATCATCACCGATTTCTTGGAGAAGCGGTCCGCCAGGAAACCCATAACCACCCGCCCGGCGATGCTGGAGATCAACAAGGTGCTGGCCACCCAGGCCGCCTCGCGGTTGGTGAAGCGGTGGCCGACCAGATGCAGCTTCAGGTGCTGGATCACCGAGCCGATGGCGGCGATGGAGAAGAAGCTGCCGGTCGCGATCAACCAGAATTCGCGCCGGCGCACCGCTTCCCGGAGGGTGAGGGCGGGAGCAGGGGCGGCGCCGGCGGCCGGCTCCCCGTCGGGCTCCTGGCCGATGTCCTGCGGCCGCTGCTTGATCACGAACAGCACAATGGGCAGCAGCAGCGCGCCGATCAGGATGCCACCTAACAGCAGGGTGCGCCGCCAGCCCAAGCCCTCGCTGCCCCAGGTGACAAGCTGGGGAGCCAGGAAGCCGCCCAGCCCGATCCCCACGTAGGCCATTCCCATCACCCGCCCGCGCATCCGCCGGAACCAGAGCGAAACCAGCACCTGGTTGGGGATGGGGCCGGCGAACATGTAGCCGACCGTGTTGAGGAAGTAGAACAGGAACCAGGCCGGCAACGAGCGCATGCGACTGAATCCGAAAAACGCCGCCGTCGCGCAGATCACCCCGGTCAGCATGACCCGCCGGATGCCGTAGCGCTCGATCAGCGAGCCGATCAGCAAGCCGATGATCGGCGCCAGCAGCAGCACGCTTACCGCGTAGGGGGCGGTCAGCGCAGTCCGGCTCCAGCCGAACTCGCGAATGAACTCCGTGTAGAAGACGGGAAGGCCGTAGTAGATCAGGCCCACCATGACGAACAGGGTGAGGAAGGTGGAGGCGGCGATCCACCAGCCGTAAAAGGGGCGGCGCGGTTCCAAGCGTTTTCTCCGAAGCGGCCAGCGATCAGCTATGGGCTTACAGCTCTTGGCAATGGCCGGCCCAGTTCTGGGCGAATCGAAAGCTGGTGGCTGAAAGCTGAGAGCTGAAAGCTGAGAGTCTGTTGACGGCAGCCGCGAGCACTCTACTTTTCGACCGCCGGCAAGAAGTAGGCCAGGACCGCAGCCCGGGCCTCGCCCGGTTGCAGCACGGCGGTGGCATTGCTGTACTCGACAGCCAGGCGCAGGCGCTCGCCTGCCGACACGGGCGTCCCACCCCGCGGCATCCAGTTCACCAACGGCACGGCCGCGTTCTGCCGGCGGAAATCAACGACGATGCCGCCCGGCAGGCGCTCCAGCAACAGGCGCTGCCCGTACTGTCCGGCCAGGGCTACCGCTCCCAGCAGCTTGCCGTGGCGCGGCAGCACGAACTCCTGTCGGCGCACGTCGGTCCCCGGCGGCAGGTCCAGGCTGGTGGTGCGGAAGGAGGTGCCGCAACCGCCGACCTCCAGCCACAGGGGAAGGATGTCCACCACCGGCAGCGGACTCCGGCCGCGCTCGCGATAAAACAGGGTCAACTCCAGGTAGGCCTCAGGGTGCAGTTGCCCGGGGGCTGCCGAGAGTTCCGCCGACAGCCTCACCGTCTGTCCCGCTTCGAAAGCAAAGCCGATGCCGGGAAACTCCGGCAGGGTCACCGGGACATCGTAAGCGGCGAACAGGCGCTCCGCGCGGTCGGGACAGAGCAGGTCGGTGCGGGCCGGGTATTCCAGCGTGACACGGCGCAGCGGGTGCCCGGGGATCGGCCTGCCCGCCTTGTCCACCACCCCGAGCTGGAAGGCGACGGCCCAGCCGGAAAGCGGCATGGTGAACTGGAGCGGGGGCGGCCCACCCAGCCGCTGGATCGTGGTGCCGCTGAGGCGAACGGGGCCAGCGCGGAACAGCAGCGCGTTCTCGGCACGCGTCACTTCCAGCCGCGGCTGCGGCTGGGCCGCCGGGCCCGGCAATGCCAGCCAGCAGACCAGGAAGATTCCACAAAGTAGGGCCCTGGAAAGCATCAAACTGACATCCTAGCAGAATGCCCGGCGGCAGGGCGACCTTCCGGCGCCGCTGCCCAGCAGCCAGGCCCGGGGGCTTCCAGCTTGCCCCTCGGCCTCCCTTACCGGGAGGGCGGGGTCAGTTCGCCCTGAAGAACGGTGACCGCCCGGCCGCCGATGCGGACGCTGCGCGGCGGCGAGCCCGGACGCTCGCGCTCCACCACCACGTGCAGGCGTCCCGGCCGGCCCACGAAGTCGCCCTGCTCGGCCAGGAAGCGGTCGGGGGCCTGGCCGGCGCCCGTGACATAGACTCCCAGCGAGGCGTGCACCGATCCGGTCACCGGGTCTTCCGGGACGCCGCTCTGCGGCGCAAAGAAGCGTGAGTGCAGCGAGGAGCCGGGCTCGATCGTCTCCAGCGTAGTCAGGCAGAAGGCGCGCCAGCCATGCTCCTTGCCCAGGATCAGCAGGCTGGAAAAATTCGTCCGGGCGTGGCGTAGCACGTCCAGGCGCCGGCAGGGCACGATGACGTCGCGTTCGCCGCCCAGCACCGGCGACGCCCAGTCGGCCACGTCCGCGGGCGCGATTCCCAGCGCCGCGAACAGTTCCCCCAGGTCTCCCTCCAGAGGGTGCAACTCGGGCACCGGCGGCTGGAGCCAGATCAGCCCGCCTTCCACGGCCACCGGCAGCAGGCCCTTGCGCGTCTGAAAAACCGCCCGCTGGCCGCGCAGCAATCCGGCTTGGTTCATGGCGTGCACGGTGGCCACGGTGGCGTGCCCGCAGAAATCCACTTCCACCGTGGGCGTGAACCAGCGCAGGCGGTAGTCGGCGCCGGGCATGTCCGCCGGCGACAGGTAGGCGGTCTCCGACAGGTTCATCTCGCGGGCGATGGCGCGCATCTGCGCCTCGTTCAACCCCCCGGCATCCAGGACCACGGCGGCCGGGTTGCCGGCATACGGCCGGTCGGTGAACGCATCCACCTGGACGATTGGAATGGCGTGCGGCATCGAAGCACATCGGTCCGGCCTGGCACCGGGCCTGACTCCCGGAACAGAGTATAACCCGTCGCGGCGACGGCCTCGAAGACCGCGCTGCCCTGTCCGGGGTAAACTACCAGGTATGACCTGCAGCCTTGTGCTTGCCTTGTGGCTGACGGCTGCCCCGCAGCAGCAGCAGCCGCCGGTCGGTGGCATCGTCCTGCTGGGCCCTCCGGGCGCCGGGAAAGGGACGCAGGCCGAGCAACTGGTCAAGCTCTACGCCATCCCCGCCATCTCCTCGGGAGACATCCTGCGGGACCACGTCAAGCGCGGTACCGAACTGGGCCGCCAGGCCGACCCCATCATGCGCGCCGGGCGCCTGGTTCCGGACGAAATCCTCAACCCCATGATCGAGGAACGCCTCTCGCAGCCAGACTGCGCGCGTGGCTTCATCCTCGACGGCTACCCGCGCACGGTGGCCCAGGCGCAGGCATTGGAGGCGTTGCTGAAGAAAAAAGGGGTGCGCCCGCCGCGCATCTTCCTGCTTGACGTCGCCACTGACAGCCTGTTCAAGCGTTTGACCGGGCGGCGCAACTGTCCCAAGTGCGGTCGCATCTATAACATTTACTACCGGCCGCCGGCCAAGGAAGGCGTCTGCGATGAGGATGGCGCCGCGCTGACGCAGCGCGCCGACGACCGCGAAGAGGTCATCCGCCAGCGCCTGGACTCGTACGAGAAACAGACGCGACCGGTGATCGAATACTACCAGCAGCAGGGGCGCCTGGAACGGATCAACGGCGACCAGCCGCCGGAGAAGGTCACCGCCGAACTGCTGACCACGCTCTCCGCCAGGCGCTAGCAGTCAGGGCGGACCGCGGAGACCCAGAGTGCATGGAGATGACAAGCCCGTCATTCTGAATTCTGAATTCTTAATTCTTGATTCTTAATTCTGAATTCTTCACTCTTTGACCCATGCCTGCCAGATTCAAGACCATCATCGAGCCATTTCGCATCAAGACGGTAGAGCCCATCCGCTGGACCACCCGGGAGGAGCGGGAGGACCTGCTGCGGCGGGCCCACTACAACCTGTTCCAGCTCCCCGCCGATGCCATCCTCATTGACCTGCTCACCGACTCGGGCACCGCGGCCATGAGCACCCGCCAGTGGGCGGCCATGATGGAGGGCGACGAAAGCTACGCCGGCAGCAAGAGCTTCGAGCGCTTTCACCGCGCGGTGCAGGACATCTTCGGCTACAAGCATGTGATTCCGACCCACCAGGGACGGGCGGCCGAACGCATCCTGTTCAGCGTGATGTGCAAGAAGGGGGACGTGGTGGCGAACAACACGCACTTCGACACCACGCGCGCCAACATCGAGTTCTTGGGTGCTGAGGCGGTGGACCTGCCCATCTGCGAGGGCAAGGACCCGGCCGACCCTCACCCGTTCAAGGGCAACCTGGACGTGGAGGCGCTGGAGCGGTTGATCGAGCGGGTGGGCGCGGGGCGCATCCCGCTGGTGATGCTCACCGTCACCAACAACTCGGGCGGCGGGCAGCCGGTTTCCATGGAGAACGTGCGGGCGGTGCGGGCGGTGTGCAAGCGCCACGCCATCCCGCTGTACTTCGATGCCTGCCGCTTCGCGGAAAACGCTTACTTCATCAAGCTGCGCGAAGCCGGCTATGGCCACAAGACGCCCAAGGAGATCGCCCAGGAGATGTTCGCGCAGGGCGACGGCTGCACCATGTCGGCCAAAAAGGACGGCCTGGTTAACATCGGCGGCTTCCTGTGCACCAACGACGACACCCTGGCCCAGCAGGAGGAGAACCTGCTGATCCTGACCGAGGGCTACCCGACTTACGGCGGGCTGGCCGGCCGCGACCTGGAAGCCATCGCGGTGGGCCTGCACGAGGCGCTGGAGGAGGAGTACCTGCGTTACCGCATCGTTTCCACTGCCTACCTGGGCCGCCACCTGGCGGAACTGGGTGTGCCTATCGTGCAGCCGCCCGGCGGCCACGCCATCTACATTGACGCCCGCGCCTTCCTGCCGCACGTCCCGTCGCCCTGCTTCCCCGGCGTGGCGCTGGCCTGCCAACTGTACCTGGAAGGCGGCATCCGCTCGGTGGAGATCGGCCGGCTGATGTTCGGCCAGCACGCCCAGATGGACCTGGTGCGGCTGGCCATCCCCCGCCGCGTTTACACTCAGAGCCACATTGACTACGTCGTGGAGGTG
>CAYVGN010000058.1:9487-10941 GCA_964451215.1 uncultured Acidobacteriota bacterium | reverse complement strand
GATAGGCATCCTTGCCTGTCCTACTCGGCGAGGCCGTACTGGCGCAGGACGATGGGCCAGGTGCCTTGCGCGCGCATCAGCAGCTCGATCACTTCGCGGACCGCGCCGCTGCCGCCCGGCGCCCGGGTAACGTAGCGGGCGCGGGCCTTTATCTCCGGGCGGGCGTTGGCCACCGCCACCGGCAGCCCCACCCGGGCCAGGATGGGGGCGTCGGTAAAGTCGTCGCCGATGTAGCAGACCTCTTCTTCCTTCACGCCCGAGCGGCGTAGGATCTCCTCGTACGGCCCCAGTTTTGCCAGGTGGCTTTGGTAGAGGTAGGCGACTTTCAGGGTGCGCGCCCGCTCCACCACCGCCGGCGATTCCCGCCCGCTGATCCAACCGAGCTGCACCCCGCCGATTTCCTGAATCCAGCGCAGCGCCAGGCCGTCCTGGCTGCTGAATCCCTTGTTCTCGGCCACGCCGCCCTGGCTATCGGGGGAGTAGTACAGGCGGCCGTCGGTCAGCACGCCGTCCACGTCCATCAGCAGTAGGCGGACGCGGCGGGCGCGTTTCAGCAATTCGGTCGAGGACGTTCTACGTCGAGTGGTTCTGACCACTGTTTTGTCAGTCGGCGGCGGCGCTCGGCGTGGCCGCCAGCACCTCGAAAAGCTGCTCCAGGCCGGCGCCGGCGTCGCGGCCAAGGTGGAGGTGGAGCACGCGGCGACCGCGCTGCTCGAGCGCTTCCAGGTCTCCCAGCGCCTGGGCCCGCTTGAGGACGCCGAAGGTGTAAGGCTGGCCGGGGACGGGCAGGTCCTGGGTGTCGTCGCCGGTCAGCAGCAGGAACAGGCCGCTGTTGGGGCCGCCTTTGTGCAACTGCCCGGTCGAATGCAGGTAGCGCGGGCCGAAGCCCAGGGTGGTGGCCAGCCGGGTGCGGTCGCGCAGGCAGCGGCGAATCGCGCCGAGCAGCGCGGCGTGCTCCGGCGACGGGTTCAGGAAGGCAAGCAGGGCCAGGTAGTCACCCGGTCGAGCCTGCCCCAGCAGCCGGTGCAGCTCCTGGGGCAGGCCTGCTCCCACCTCCGGCAGGCGGCCGGCGGCCTCGAACTGCTTCAGCAGCCGCGCTGTGTTCTGCTTGCTCTCGGTCACGTTCGGCTCGTCGAAGGGGTTGATGCCCATCACCGCGCCGCAGACCGCGGTGGCGATCTCCCAGCGAACAAACTCCCCGCCCAGGTCCAGCGAGTCGTTCAGGCTCAGCCGCAGCACCGGGTGGTGGGCGCGCTCCAGCGCGCACAGTTCAGACTCGGTGTAGCTGTTGTCCTCCGTCTCTAGCAGCATGGCCACGAACACGCGATCGTCGCCATAGACCTGCGGCGGGCCCAGCGGCTCGCCCACCACAGGCACCAGCCCCTTACCCTCCTTGCCGGTGCTCTCCGCCAGCAGTTGTTCGACCCAGTGGCCAAAGTCGGCGATGGCTGGCG
>CAYVGN010000058.1:0-9477 GCA_964451215.1 uncultured Acidobacteriota bacterium | reverse complement strand
AAGACGAAGGTGACCTTGTCGCGGCCGCGCGCGGCCAGTTCTGCCAGCGTCACACCCAACTCGACGCCCGGGTTGTGCCGGGCCGGGACGCCCGGCCCGCAGGCCCGGGCCATGCCCTGTGCCCGCTCAACCAGCGCGGCGATGTCGGCGCCGATCAGCGCCGCCGGCACCAGCCCGAAGTAGGAGATGGCCGAGTAGCGCCCGCCGATGTCGGCCGGGTTGCGGAACACCCGCCGGAAGCCCAGCTCCTGGCCTTCCCGGTCGAGCGCCGTGCCCGGGTCAGTAATGGCGACGAACTGTGGGCCGCACGGCGCCCTGCTCCAGAAATGAGCAGCCAGCGAGGCCGACTCGATGGTGGTGCCCGACTTGCTGGCGTTCACAAACAGCGTGCGCGAAAGATCCACCGAGCGCTCCGCGGCGGCGATGGCCACCGGGTCGGTGGTGTCCAGGGCCCGCAGGTTCAGCCAGCCCTGGGACACCCCGAAGGTGTTGCGGCAAACCTCGGGGCACAGGCTGCTGCCGCCCATGCCCAGCAGCAAGGCACTGGCTAGGCCGGCGGCGCGGACCTCGCCGGCGAACTGCGCGATCTCCTCCCGCTCCGCCTCCATCTGCTCGGGCGAGTCGAGCCAGCCGAGCCGGTTACGGATCTTCTCGCCGGTGGCCGCGTCGTCCTTCCACAAGGCGGCGTCCTTCTGCCACAGCCGCGCGGCGGTGCGGTTGCGGTCGGCGCGCTCCAGGGCGCCGCTCACCGCCTCGCGGTGATCCGGAGCTGCCAGCGTGAGCGAGCGGGGCCCGGGACCCGCTGGCCCGCCTGCGGCGGGCTCGCGGCTCTGCTCCCGCAACGCCTCCCGCTTCTGCTCCAGCGTCCCGAGCAGCTTCTGGAAGGAATCGGCGAACAGCTTCACCCCTTCGTCCTGCAGTTGCTGCATGACCTCGCCCATGTCCACGCCCGCTTGGGCCAGCCGTCTCATGGTGCGCTCGGCTTCCTCCAGCTCCTCCTCCAGCGTCGGGCGCACGCGGCCGTGGTCGCGGAAGGCGGCGATGGTGACATCGGGCATGGTGTCCACCGTCTCCGGGCCGATGAGCGCCTCGGCGTACATCACGTCGCTGTAGCGGGGGTTCTTGGTGCTGGTGCTGGCCCACAGCAGCCGCTGGGGACGCACGCCGCCGCCGCGCAGCGGAGCGAAGCGCTGGCCGTGAAAAACCTGCTTGTAGCGCTGGTAGAGGAGCTTGGAGTTGGCGATGGCCGCCTTGCCCAGCAGGTCCTGGGGGCCGCCTTGCTTCTCCAGTACCCTGTCCACCGCGGTATCCACGCGGCTGACGAAGAGGCTGGCCACCGAGGCGATGCGCTTCAGGTCGCCGCCCCTGCCGGCCAGCTTCTCGACGCCGCCGATGTAAGCTTCCGTGACCTGGTCGTAGTTCTCAATGGAGAACAGCAGCGTGACATTGACGTTGATGCCCTCGCCAATCAGGTGCCGGATAGCGGGCAGGCCGGCCGGCGTCGCCGGCACCTTGATCATGAGGTTGGGGCGCCCGACCCGCTTCCAGAGCCGCTCGGCCTCGGCGATGGTTTTCTCGGTGTCGTGGGCCAGCAGGGGCGAGACCTCCAGGCTGACATAGCCGTCGGCGCCCCTCTCGCGGTCGTAGAGAGGGCGGAAGCGGTCGGCGGCTGCCTGGATGTCGGCCACCGCCAGCGCCTCATAGATTTCGCTCACCGTCCGGTCCCCGGCCAACAGCTCCAGCAGCGCCGCGTCGTAGTCGCTGGTGCCGCCGATGGCCTTCTCAAAGATGGAGGGATTGGAGGTCATGCCCCGCAGGCCGTCCTCGGCGATCATCTGCTCTAACTCGCCCGAGACGATGGTCCCCCGGCGGATGTTGTCGTACCAGAAGCTCTGGCCCTGTTTCTGCAACTCCAGCAGCGGATTCATCGGCTTCCAGCAAGCAAGCGGTCGCAGGCACTCGGCAGCAACTTCGCAACCCCTGCCGACTGCCCGCTGCTTCTTGCCTGCTACCTCCTATGGCATAGGATACAGGACCCAGGTTCAAGAAACCGGGGCCGGCTAGCGGCGCTCTTTTTTCCACGGCGGCGTTTCCGGCAGCAGTTGGTCGAACTCGGCGACCAGGTGCGCCTCATACTCCGCCGTGTACTCGCCCTGGTAGAACTTATCGGCGGCCTCGTTCAGAAACAGCTCCCAAGACTGGTCCTCACGGCCCGGGTTGACCGGGAAGAATAGGGCGCCGTTGGGGCGGGCGGCCTTCAGGTCTCCGGGAGCGTCGCCGATCATCAGCACCCGGCCCTTCTGGTAGCGGCCGCTGGCCGCCAACTGGATGTGTTCCCTCTTACTGCCCATTTCCTGGCCGGCGATGACCGCCGCGTAGCCGGCGATGTGGTGCTCCTCCCACTCCCGCTGGAGGGCCTCGCCCGGAGTGGCGGAGCAGACCAGGATGTCGGCCCATGGCGAGATCTTTTCCAGGCTCTCGCGGACAAAGGGGAAGGGCGGCACATCGTGGACCAGGTCGGCGATGGCGGCGTTGACCGCCTGGCTCCACTCCAGAGCGCGCTTCAGCACCGGGTCGCCGGTCCGCTCCACTTCCGCTTTCAAGGTCGGGTTGCCGAGCTTGGTCTCCCGGGCGATCCAGTCGCGCAGCGGGTTGGCCTCCGGGATGCGGGCATGGCGCTTCTCGACGTCAGGCCAGTCGCGCAGCAGGTCGAACACCTTGATCAGGGCCGGGAAGCGGTTGACGCCGCGGTCCTTCGAGTAGAGGTTGACGAATTCCGCTGCCGCCCGCGCGAACTTCGAGACCGGCTGCAGGTCCCAGTACTTGATGATGTTGGGGATGAAGCACTCCTTGTGCTTGATCTCCATGGTGTCGAAGGCGCAGCCGTCCGAGTCAATGGCGACCAGAAAGTCGTGCTTCTTGGGGAAGTTCTTCAGCGGGGCCTGTGGATCAGACATGAGGCCCTTCTCCTTTGGAATTCAGATTAAACCGCGAGGCGCGGAGGGTGCAGTCCAGTATGCTTCGTCTTCCGAGCTTCTCAGCGCCCACTGCGTCTCTGCGGTTATGGGGCCGTGGCCGAGACCTTGCGATAGGCCTGGGGCACGTACTCGGGCAGCCTCTTCTCGGCGAAGATTCTTTCCAGCCGGGCAAAGCGCTGCAGGCCGTTGACCACCGGTACGCTCACCCAGTCCTCGCCGATGAGGGGCCGGGCGTAGCGCACAAACTCATCGGTAACATCAATGCGGTTGGGGGCGATCCAGCTCTGTGGGAACTTGCGTTCCGAGTTGGCTACCACTTCCAGCGGCACCTTGTCATAGTCCACGTTGTAGATGGGGCCGGGTCGCCGGAGGATGGTGGACATGTAGCCGGAGCCATGCTCGACGGCGATCACCACCGCGTTCTGGCCGACCTTGTAAGCCTCCTCCAGGTCCACGGCCGAGGCGTAGATGATAGCGGCGCGCTGATCGGTGCCGGCCACCTGGCCCCGCGCCGCCCCCTGCGCTTTCAGCCCCACCCGGTTCAGGTGGTTCACCACCACTTGCTGCGCGGTGACTATGCTGGAGCTGAAGGCGGTGTGGCCAAAGGCGTCCTTCAGCTCGCCGATGTCGCCCACGTCGAAACCCTCGCTGAGAATCACGATCACGCGGCCGCGGCGGTTCAGCTCGTCGTTGACGTTGTCGGTCAGCTCCTCCAGGCCCACGCGGGACTCCGGCATGTAGATCTGGAGCGGCATCTCGCGCTTCGGGTCGGCCAGGCGGGCCGCCGCCGGAATGAAGCCGATTTTCCGCCCCATCACCTGGATCACCAGCACCGGGTCGGAGGGGCTGGAGCCCATGTTCTCCTCGTTGGCGTTCTGGATGTTGCAGGCCCAAAAGCGGGCCACGCTGCCGTAGCCCGGGGTGTGATCGATCAGCTTGAATTCACTGTCGCCAACATCATTGTCAATGGTCTTCGACACGCCCACCGCCACCAGGTTCAGGCCCCGCTCCTGCGCCAGCCTGGCCACCTTGGCCGCGGTGTCCATCGAGTCGTTGCCGCCGATGTAGAAGAAGTAGCCGACCTGGTGGGCCCGGAAGACGTCAATGACCCGCTGAAAGTCCTCCCGCTGGCTGCTCTTCAGCTTGTAGCGGCAGGTGCCGATGGAGCCGGCGGCCGGCGTCGTCCGCAAGAGCTGGATCTCCTCTTCCTTCTGCGCCGACAGGTCCAGCAGTTCTTCGGTCAGGACACCCTCGATGCCGTGCCACCCCCCATAGATCCTGCCGAAGCGGTTCGGGAACTCCCGGCAGGCTTCCAGGATGCCCCGCAGGGAGTTGTTGATGACGGGTGAGGGGCCGCCCGACTGCGCCACAACTGCGTTCTTGTTTGCTTCCATGGCAATAAGTCCCAAGTTTCAGGTCCCAGCCCCGGATTCCAGCTCGCTCAAGACTTGGGACTTGAGGCCTGGGATCTGGGACCGAGGTTTACGTCTGCCATTCCGTGTGGAAGGTCTGGCCGCGGGGTTTGTCAACGCGCTCATAGCGGTGGGCGCCGAAGTAGTCCCGCTGGGCTTGCAGCAGGTTGGCCGGCAAGCGCTCCCGGCGGTAGCTGTCAAGGTAGCCGAGCGAGGCGCAGAAACCCAGGCAGGGGATGCCCAGGCCGGTCGCCACGGCGACCACCGCCCGCAGGCAGCCGCTCAACTCGTTCACCAATCCGCTGAAGCGGTCGTCCAGCAGCAGGTTGGGCAGCGCCGGGTTGGCGGCAAACGCCGCCTGGATCGGCTCCAGCACCCTGGCCCGGATGATGCACCCGCCCTTCCACGTCTGAGCGATCTCGGGGAAGTTCAGGTTGAACGAGTATTCCTTCGAGGCCTCGCGCATCAGGCTGAAGCCCTGCGCGTAGCAGGTGACTATGGCCAGCCGTAGCGCCCCGCGCAGGCTCTCGATGAATCCTGCTCGGTCAGCGTCGAACCTGGACTGGGGCCCGCCCAGGACCTTCGCCGCCGCCAACCGCTCTTCCTTGATGGCCGACAGAATCCTTCCCTCCAGCGCCGCGTTGATCGTGGGAATGCCGATGCCCAAATCCAGCGCGTTCTGCGAGGTCCACTTCCCGGTCCCCTTCTGCCCCGCGGTGTCCAGGATCATCTCCACCAGCGGCTGGCCCGTCTCCGGGTCGGCCTTGCCCAGAACGGCGGCGGTGATCTCGATCAGGTAGGAGTTCAGTTCGCCCTCGTCCCAGGCCGCGAACACCCTCTGGATCTCCGCCGCGCTCAACCCCGGGCCCGACTTCAGGATGTCGTAGGTCTCGCAGATGAGCTGCATGATCGCGTACTCGATGCCGTTGTGAACCATCTTCACGTAGTGGCCGGCGCCGCCCTGCCCGATATAGGCGCAGCACGGCTGCCCGTTCACCTTGGCGGCGATGGCGTTGAAGATCGGCTCCACCTGGCGGTAGGCCGCCTCCGGGCCGCCGGGCATGAGAGAAGGTCCGTGCAGCGCGCCTTCCTCGCCGCCGCTGACCCCGCTGCCAATAAAGTTGATCCCCACGGCCTCCAGTTCCCTGCCGCGCCGGATGGTGTCCTGAAAGAAGGAGTTGCCGCCGTCAATCAGGATGTCGCCTTTCTCCAGCAAAGGCTTCAGCTCGCCGATAACTGCATCCACCGGCTTGCCCGCCGGCACCATGATCAGGATTTTCCGCGGAGTCTTCAGCGCTTCCACCAGCGCCGCCAGCGACGGCGTCGTGCTCATATCCTTCCCGGACCATTTCCGCTCCGAGGCCCTGGCTTTCTCCGAATCCACATCGAACCCGACCACGGAAAAACCCTTGCTGGCGACGTTGAGCGCCAGGTTCTGACCCATCACTCCCAGACCCACAACACCTATGTCATACGTCTTCATGAGCGCTCACTCCCGGGGAGATTGCGACCAGCGTCTCTATTTCCCGGCTCTCTGAAACCAACAAGTATAGCGTACCTCTTTTGCGCCTCGGTAACAGATGAGCATCCGGGCCGCCAGCTCCGGGGAGAGGGCCGGATCAGGGCGGCGCTTACGGTGGGGGCCGGGTTGAGGCCAGGCGGTAGTCGGTTTCGAGCGTGAGGGTTTGGCCCGGGGCCAGCGACTTTTCGGCGGACCACAACCCAATCTGCACGCGGTCTTCGGCGGGGCGCCAGGTCACCGTGCAGCGCTCCACCTGTTCGCGGTGGAAACGGTTGGCCACAGTCAGGGCCAGGGCTTGGTTCAGCAGCCGCCATTCCCCGTCCGGGCGCTCGTTGCCAGTGTAGGTTTCTGAACCCCGGGCGTAGACCCCAGGGCCAAGTAATTCCTTGCGCATGTCGGCGCCGCCCGGCCTGACGAAGGTCAGCGAGACGGGGCCGGCGCCGCCGGGGTTGAATTCCAGCCGCGATTCCAGGATAGCGGGCACCGCTTCGGTGCCCTTGTTTTGCAGGACGGCCTGGGTCTCGAGCACCGGGGCGTCTGTGGCCAGGCGCAGGACGCGCCGCAACTCCAGGCCGTTGGCCGCCGTCGCCCGCAGGTGCAGCTCACGCGCGTTGGCCTGCCCAGCGATCCAGTCCATGCGCACCGCGGTGCGAGAGCGGAAATCGGGATACACGGTGAGCGACAGGCCGGCGGCCTCTCCACCCGGGTCCGCCGGGCGGATGGCGTCGGCGCCGCTTTTGCGATCCACCAGGCGAATGACCCGGCCGTTCAACTCCGGCACCACCTCCACCCGCAACCACTCGTTTTCCAGAACTGCTACCCGGCAGACTCTGAGCGCCGCAGCCGCCCGCTCGTCCTCCTTCAGGTCCACGCCCTCGTGGATGCTGTTGATGCCGAAGCGGCGCAGTTCAGCGACGAAGTTCTTGAAGCGGGATTGGAGTCGAGCGGTGGCCGGCGCACGGCCGGGGGGAGCAGGGTCCTGGCCGGCCGGCGCGTACCAGCCGTTTCGGGAGACGTAGGTGCGGTCGCGCAGCAGTTCGTAATAGTCAATGGAAAGCCGGGCCTTGCGGACGCGGGCGCGGGTGGCATCGTCCTGGGCTGCCGCTTCCGCCCGCCGGAACAGGCCGCGCGCCCGGCGCAGCACCGGCTCGGGCAGCTCGGGGGAGCGGTTGATGAAGATGTGCTGTCCGGCTCCGCGCGGCGGGCGGCGCACCTGCCGGTGCAGCAACTCGAAATACTGGCGCATGGCCCGCGCCGCCTTGCCGTAGTACGAGGCCAGGAACTCGTCAATGGCCTGGTTCACATTAGCGTGCGGATTCCATAGCAGCCGCGCCATGACGTAGGAGCGCAACTCGGCGTTCTCGCCGCCGCCGCCCGGCGGGTAGGCGCCTTCCAGGAACAACCCCACCACGCCGTGGCGCCGGTACATGGGGATGTCGGCCGCCAGCTCATCGAAGTTCGGGAAGGGCAGCAGGTAGTGGCGGAAGTTGGTGACGTAGTGCCAGATGTAAAGCTGGTTGGTGATCCTGGCCCAGCCGCGGAGGTTCTCCATGAACTCGGCGTTGTAAGGACACTGCTCATAAGGGTGGGCCTCACAGGCGCGGATGGGGCAGAGGCGGATGCGGACGTTGGGGCGCGGCCGGGTCCCTGCCGGCGGCGCCTCCGAGTACCAGTAGGCCAGCGTGTCAATCAGCTTGTCCGGGTGCTTCTTCTCCACCTCGGCCGCCAGCGCGTTGACGAACTGCAGGATGGGCCCGGAGTGCGCCCCGCCCTCCTCCTGCTCCACCTGCCGACAGCGGTCGCACTCGCACCACCCTTCCCAGTCGTTCTGCGAAACTGAGTAGAGGGTGGCTTCCGGGTGCTGCTCCATCCAGCGCAGCACGCCCGCCACCGCCAGCCGCAGCACCTCGGGGTTGGTCAGACAGAGCTGGCTCCTCTGCCTGCGCCGCTTTCCGTCAATGAGGGAAAAGTATTCCGGGTGCTGGTCGAAGTACTTGTCGGGGGGAACCAGGCGGTTGAAGGTGTGGACGAACGGGTAGTAGCTGACCTTGCCGCCCGTCGTCTGGTCCAGCGCCATGTTGGCGCCGTTCATCTTGTTGCGCGCCGCCCAATCCTTGTCGAACGCCTCGGTGAAGAACGGCTCGCGGTACTCGAAGGCAGGCTTCTGGGTTTCGTCCAGCGGCGGGACCGTGATGCTGCGGTGGCGTGGGATGCGGCTGACGTCGCGGCTGAACCAGCGGCAGCCCAGCTTCTCCAGCAACGCATAGACGCCGTACATGGTGCCGCGCTGCCGGCCCCCGGCGATCACCAGGTGGCGGCCGGCCGTCTTCAGCGCGAAGCCCTCAGGTCCCAGCTCAGCGAAGGGAATCTCCAGCCTCAGCCGCTCCAGCGCGCTGCTGTTACCCACCAGCACCAGGTCGCCGTTGGCTTCACCCGCGTCGGTGATGATCGCCAGCCGCGCGCCTGACATCTGCTCCAGGAACTTCTGCAGCTCTTCGGCCCCACGCCGCTCCGAGGGCGACGCCTGCGCAGAGAGGCAAATGGAATAGGCGGACCGGCCGTCCCGGACCAGAACCAGCGGGCGCGCCGCCCCGGCGGAGAGACAGGCCACACAGACCATCAGCGACAGCCCGAGCAAGGATCGCATAGCGGGCTATTGTACTGCCGCGGCGCGCCCGCTCTCGCGGCTCTTGATGTAGCAGCCGACCTCCTGGCGGGTATCCGGGCTGGCAGAGGGAATACAGCGGTGGATGAAGGGGGAACTTCAAGCCTTTCAGCAGATGCGGGGGAGTTGCTCGCCGAAGGGCATGTCCACCACGCGGGTGCCGCCGACCCCCGTCTTCATCAGGACCATCCGGGGGTGGGCGGCCACCACCGCGCCGATGGCGCGGGCGTCGCGGCCCAGCGGGTGCCGGCGCATGGCTGCCACGATGCGCTCGGCCGCCGGCGCCGCCACCACCGCCACCAGCTTGCCTTCGTTGGCCACGTAGAGGGGATCCAGGCCGAGGATTTCGCAGGCCCCCTGGACCGCCTCGCGCACCGGGATGGCCTTTTCTTCCAGCTCCATGCCCACGCCGGAACGGGCGGCGATTTCGTTCAGGGTGGCGGCCACGCCGCCGCGCGTCGGGTCGCGCAGGCAGCGAATCTCCTCGGCCGGATCCGGGGCCGCAGCCACCATGGCCTGGACCAGCGTGTGCAACGGGGCCGTGTCGCTCTCGATGGCGCCTTCAAACTCCAGGTTCTCGCGCTGCGACAGGACTGCCATGCCGTGGTCGCCGATGTAGCCGCTGAGAAGGACGCGGTCGCCGGGCCGGGCGCGGTTGGCCGAGATCGAGACCGGGCTCTCGATGACCCCGAGTCCGGTAGTGGTGATAAAGACCCGGTCGCCCTTGCCGCGGTTCACCACCTTGGTGTCCCCGGTGACCAGCAACGCGCCTGCCTCGCCGGCTGCCGCGCGCATGGACTCCACGATGCGTCCCAGCTCCTCGGTGCTCAGCCCCTCCTCCAGGATGAAGGCGGCGGCGATGTAGAGCGGCCGCGCCCCGCTCATGGCCAGGTCGTTGAC
>CAYVGN010000057.1:0-11058 GCA_964451215.1 uncultured Acidobacteriota bacterium | reverse complement strand
CGACGGCGCCCGCTTTCATCCGGGAGCAGGTAGCCTGGGGCGGCGGGCCGAGGGATTCCATGACCTGATGAGCGGCATCGGCGCGCACGAGATCATCGTGGAAACGCCCCGGCACGACCGCAGCCTGCACGAGCTGGAGGTTCCGGAGATCGCCAACGTCATCCGCGCCTACGTGGAGCGCATCATTGACCTGCAGCGGGATCAGCGCGTGCGCTACGTCCTGATCTTCAAGAACCACGGCGAGGAGGCGGGAGCCCGCACCATCTTCCACTCCATCTCGCAATTGATGGCCCTGCCGATCACGCCGCGGGCCATTAAGAACAAGCTGATCGTGGCGCGCAGCTACTACGCGGAGAAAGAGCGCTGCATTTACTGCGATGTCCTCCGGCAGGAGTTGAAGGATCGCTGCCGGTTGGTGGCAGAGAACGAGGAGTTCGCCGCCTTTGCCCCGTTCGCCTCGCGCTTCCCGTTCGAGATCAGCACCTTTCCCAAAGCGCACAGCACCGCCTTCAGCCAGATCCGCCCGAGCCAGGTTGAGAAGCTGGCCGAGATCCTGCGCGACGTGTTGCAGAAACTGGACCGCACACTGGGCAGCCCGCCCTATAACCTTTCCCTGCAGGACTGCCCGCGGCTGCGCCCGCAAAAAGGCTACTGGGACACCATCCATCAGGACTTCCACTGGCATCTGGAGATCTTGCCCCAGGTCTTTCCGGTGACGGGATTCGAGTGGGCTTCCGGGTTTTTCTACAACCCGGTGCCGGCGGAAATGGCCGCTCGCTGCCTGGCCGGCGGCTGACTGCTGCTGCCGGCTGTCCCGCGTCAGGCCGCGGAAGCCCGAACGGCTACATGTTTCTTCAGGGCGGTGATCGCCACCCAGCGCAGGTCGCAGGGCCGATAAGGTTTGGCAACCAGGTCGAAGGCGCCCGCCTCCAGCATGTCCAGCCAGAGGCGCTCGTCGGCAAGGCGGGTCAAGAACACAACCGGGCTGGAGCGCTTCAATCTCCGAAGGACCAGCAGGACCTCCCGCCAATCCACGGCATCGGCGTCACACAGGACCAGACCGGCAGGTTCGCTCACCTGATGGAGACAGGCGCCCAGGAGGCTCTCGGTTCGCTCTGTCTGAATCCCGGCAGCCACAAGGCTCTCAGCCAGGGCCGCAAAATCGCAGAGGTCCGGAACCAGGGCAAGAACCCGGGGCGTAGCTGACATACTTCCCCCTACGCCCGCTGGCCCAAGAGGGAACAGGGCATCGAAAGTGGGGGGCGTTTCACCAAGTTCCCGAGGGGTCGGCGGCCTTGTTCGCAAATTTAGGACCTTGCGTTGATTTCGTCAAGTCCCGTACTGGTAAACGGGGAGAATGTGGCAGCCTTGGGTGCGGGCCCGATCGCCGGCAACTTCGGAGGCAACTCTCCCGATTTCCCCGGAATTCCTTTCGCACTGGCCACTTCCGAGGGGTCATTGACAAGTGCTGGCGAGAGAACTAGCATCTTGCTCCTGCGGACGGCATTAACCCGCCCGAAGGAGGTTGACCATGATTGGCATGACTTTTCTGGAGTTCGGGGTCCTGCTGATCGCGGGTTTGATCTCAGCGGCGGTGCTCCATTACGCGGTTTGCTACCGCTTTCTGACCGGGCTCGACGGCCTGCTTGGGAAATGGATCGCTGGCTGGTTCGGCGCCTGGCTGGGTTCCCCGGTGTTCGGGCACTGGTTTGAGCCAGTCAAGTTTCGGCACGTTTACCTGATCCCTGCGCTGATAGGGGCATTCGTGGGGTCTTTTGCGATCACCGCGATGGGCAAGGCGATCGCCAAGGCCTTCGCCTCGCACGCGACCTACGCCCCAGGCGCAGGCGCGGACATGCCCAAGGCGGCGTAGATTCCCGGTCCGACCGTTGCCGGCTTTTCTATAACCCTTCAACGTAACCCTTGGCGAGGCGCAGCCCGCCCGCGGGCGCGGTAACGGCCCGTTCCGGGGAACCTTGTATCTCGCACTATTACCCAGAGCACCAAACAGGTGACAGGCGTGCGAGGACAACACAAGTGAAATTCCTCTAGGGCAGCACGAGCCTGGGTCAGGGCACGGCTTCAGCCGTGCCGCTCAATGCAACCCAAGACGGCGGCTTTAGCCGCTGAGGGAGTGGTGCTGCTCGCACCCTGCAACCCCAGGGGCTAAAGCCCTCCCCGGGGTCGTCCTGGCTCGGCACGGCTGAAGCCGTGCCCTGACTCGGCCCTTTCAACTGTGATGTGTTCACTGCTCTGAGTAATATCTGGTGGGCTCCTGACACCAGCGCAAACGAAGGGAGGGCCGCCGGCGGCGGTGCCCGCCCAAAGGAGGGACACGTCATGAACAGGCGAGAATTCCTGGTGGGCTCTATTGCGGCAGGCTCGGTGCTTCCCGCGCCGACAGCGGCGGCAGCCGGCAGGCAGAGGAGATCGGGGGGTGGGGAGACGGTAACCGATCAGGGCAAGCTGGCTGGTCTGGCGCTCGACGAACTCAGAGCCTTGTACCGTTACGACCTCTTCGACGACTTCCTGCCGTTCATGGAGCGCCACGTCATTGACCATCAGCACGGCGGCTTCATGTGCAACACCGACCGTCACGGCAGAAACATTACCCAGACAAAGACCACTTGGTATGAGGGCCGGGGCATCTGGGTCTATTCCTTTCTTTACAGCCGCCTCGCCAAGGAACAGAAGCACCTGGAGGTAGCGCGGCGCTCGGTGGATTTCATTCTCCGGGCTCGTTCTTCCGGGGAGAAGGCCTGGCCCAAGACCTTCACGCGGGAGGGGAAGGCCCTCACCGGCCCGGACACGGCCATTTACGGAGACCTCTTCGTGGCCGAAGGACTGGCCGAGTATTCCGCGGCGGTCGGCGAGAAGAAGTACTGGGACATGGCCAAAGACATCGTGCTGAAGTGCGTCGCGATCTACGACCGGCCCGACTATGAGCCCACGATCGGCGAGACCTACCTCGGCCCGGGGGCCAAGTCTTTCCCGGGCGCCAGGATTCAGGGGGTTTGGATGGTGCTGGTCCGCGTGATCACCCAGATGCTGGAGAAGCGTCCCGACCGGGACCTGGAGCAGATTGCCGATCGTTGTGTCAGCGCGGTGATTGATCACCATTACCACCCGGAGTTCCGCCTCAACAACGAGTTGCTGAACCACGACCTGTCGCGGCCCGAGAACGAGTACGCCCAGCTTGTCTATACCGGCCACGCCATCGAAACATTATGGATGCTGATGGCGGAGGCGATTCGCCGCAAGGACAGGCGGCTGTTTGACACGGCCGC
This sequence comes from uncultured Acidobacteriota bacterium, assembly GCA_964451215.1. Classification (GTDB taxonomy): domain Bacteria; phylum Acidobacteriota; class Terriglobia; order JAJPHL01; family JAPKYU01; genus CAYVGN01. Next base: position 7,771 of record CAYVGN010000057.1, on the reverse strand, counting down.
CGAGCGGTTCCGGCGGCATGTCGAGGTGGCCTGGGACGACGTCTACGGAGGCGTGTTCCGCAACCTGCAAAACGTGGACCAGAATGTCTGGAGCCTGGACAAGGTGTTGTGGGCGCAGGAAGAGGTGTTGATCGGGGCCTTAATGGCGGTCGAACATACCGGCGCTCCCTGGGCCAGGGAGATGTTCGGCCGGATGTTTACCTACGTCCGCGACAAGTACCCGCTGAAGCGATACGGCTTCCCCCTGTGGATCTCCTCGGCCGACCGGAAGGTGAGCTTTGAAGCCCAGGCCGCGCGCGTCGAGCATTACCACCATCCCCGGCACCTGATGCTGAACCTTCTGGCGATTGAGCGGATGATGGCCCGCGGCGGCAAGGTCTCAGGTTTGTTCAGCTCCTGACCTTTGTGAGAGGGGTGCACTGCAAACAACCGTCCGAGCCGCGACCAGCCGCGGCGAAGAGCGCACGGCAAGCAAAGCTGCCGCAACTGCGCCGCTGCCGTCAGCGAGCGGAGCGGTAGAAACGGATGCGACCCTGGTAAGGGGCGATGAGGCGACGCAGATCCTCGAGGCTGGCTCCCTGGACATTGGCGCTCACGAAAGTGGCGGGGGGCCCGCTGGCGGCCGGGGCGGCCGCGGCTTCCAGCATCACCGCGTGCAAGAGGGCGGCGCCGACGATGGTCGAGATCGGCCACATCTGGATTCGGCCGAGCGCTTCTTGGACTACAGCCAGGTAGCGGGCGGTGGGCTCCATACAAGCCACCTTCTATACCAGAATCGCCGGGGGTGGGCCGGGCAAAAAGGTCTTGACATGCGAAATGGTGGGGGACTAAAGTCTGCGCATCGCAATAGTAGAACAGCGTTCTACGCAGTAGAACCCCAATGCTGACACGCAGTCTTCGGAGTACGACCGGGAGGTGTGTGGTGATTTCCTCTTTACGCTCTCGCCCCTTTCAACTGATTGTCTGGGTCGCTCTTCTGGCTATGCTGGTGGCTCCGGCGCTGCTGGCCCAAACGTCGCGCGGCACCATCCTGGGCATCGTCCGCGACCCATCCGGGGCCGTGGTGCCCGGGGTCAAGCTGACGGTCACCAACCTGGCCACCAACATTTCCTCTGAGTTCCTGACGGATGAAACGGGGAACTATTTTGTGTCCTCGCTGATCCCCGGACGCTACCGGGTGGAGGCGGAAAAGACAGGGTTCAAGAAGACCACGGTGGCGCAGGTCATTCTAGAAGTCAACCAGACCGTGCGCGTGGATCTGCGCATGGAGTTAGGCGCGGTGACCGAGGTGGTGGAGGTGGTGGAAGCCTCCCCCCTGGTGCGGGCCGACACGGTCGAGCTGGGGCAGGTGATCCGCGAGCGCCAGGTGACCGAGCTGCCCCTGAATGGCCGCGACTTCACCAACCTGCTGAAGCTGAACGTGGGCACCTCGGAGATGCAGGGAGGCATCGTCACCGCCGCCAGCATCCGCCGGCACGGCATGAACGACAATTTCCGCAGCTACAGTGTGAATGGTTCCCGGCCCGCCTCGATGAGCTTCCTGATAGACGGGGTCACCGCCAACGACAGCCTCTTCCAGGCTCTCAGCCTCGTTCCGCCGATTGACGCCATCCAGGAGTTCAAGCTGCAGAACGCGCTGTACTCGGCCGAATTCGGCATGGGCGCGGCCCAGGTCAACGTGGCCCTGAAGTCCGGCGCCAACGCCTTCCACGGCGCGGCCTGGGAATTCCTGCGCAACAACGCCCTGCAACCGAAGCAGCCCTACTACCACACCAAAGACCCGCTCAAACAGAACCAGTACGGCGGCACATTCGGCGGGCCGCTCTGGATTCCCAAGATATACAAGGGCACCGACCGCACCTTCTTCTTCGCCAGCTACCAGGGAGGACGGCGGCGCGCAGGGGGCACGGGCACGGCGCAAGTCCCCACGGCCCAACAGCTGCAGGGCGATTTCTCCGACTGGCCGGTGCAGCTCTACAATCCCCTCACCGGGGTGCTCAACCCGGACGGCACCGTTACCCGGCAGCCGTTCGCCAACAACCGCATCCCCGACAGCATGATTGCGGCCACCAGCAAGAAGCTGCTGAAATACTGGCCCTCGCCCAACGTTAGCTGCCCGTTGCCTTGCCCCAACTTCATGCGGGCCTTCCCCTCTGGGGCGGTGGATGTGGACAACTTCACCATCCGCGTGGACCACAACATCACGGCCAACGACCGAATCTTTGGACAATTCCTCATGCAGGACGAGGTTGCGCCCCTGCCCTCCATCATCCCGCTCTCCGGCCTCAACGTGGAGCAGAACGGACGGGTGGCCAGCTTGCACTGGACGCACATCTTCAGCGCCCGAACCCTCAATGAGGCGCGGATGGGATTGAACCGGCTGTTCTTCCTGCAGGACTTCGAGACCGCCTTCGGCCCCATCAACTACTGGAAAGAGGCGGGCTTGATGAACCTGCGTGACGACCCGACTTACTACGCCCTGCCGGCCGTCGGCTTGGGCACCAACTACAGCGGGATCGGCAACGGCGGGTCGGTTCCCTTCTTCAACACCACCAACATCTTCCATTACGTGGACAACTTCACACTCACGCGCGGCCGGCACAGCATGAAAGCGGGGGCGGACATCCGCCGGAACCAGAACATGAACCTCAACGGTTTCGGCGGGAACGGCTATTTGAATTTCCAGGGCCAGTTCACGGCCCAGAACCCGCTGGTCGCGCAGGTGGCCGGGCGGCCCGGCACCGGGAACGCCTTCGGCGACTTCTTGCTGGGTTACATGAACGGCGCCCCGGCCATCCGCTTCACTGCTTTTGACCAGAGCTTCTCCCGGCTGCGCAACACCGACTTCATGTTCTTCTTCCAGGACGATTTCCGGGTGAACCCGCAGTTGACGCTGAACCTAGGGCTGCGCTGGGAGCTGCACACTCCCTTCCACGACAAGTCCTACGGCGGGTTCATCTTCGACTTCAGCTACCCCGGTGGCCGCAGGTTGTACATCGACAAGGCCTTCACGGATGCCATAAACAACCCGCTGTTCGCCTGCTGCGCCAAGGACACCCTGATCAACACCGACAAGCGCAACTGGGCGCCGCGGGTGGGCCTGGCCTGGAGGCCGTTCGCGGCCAACAACAAGTTTGTGGTGCGGGCCGGCTACGGGATCTTCTACGACGTGCTGCACAACTTCTATCCCACACAAACGGTGGCCAAGAACGTTCCCTTCCTGTCGCCCTCTCTGCCCAACCCCGCGGGAACGGAGAATCCGCCGCCGCTGGATATCCGCAATATGTTCCCGGCGCCCTATCCGATCTCGGCGCGTAAGTTCCCCCCACCTTACTGCCAGGCGCCGTCGTCAGAGGTGATTGATCCCAAGACAGGCGTCATCAGCGAGGTTCGCAACTATTGCATGGGCCTCCAGACCCAGTTGCCGGACAACAAGACTCCTTACATCCAGCAGTGGGGCCTGAACCTGCAATACGAGTTCCGGCCCAACCTGCTGCTGGAGGTGGGTTACCAGGGCTCACACGCCTTGCGCGAGCCCATCCAGTGGATCTTCAACCAGGCCTTTCTGCCACCGGAGGTCGGCAATCCCAACAATGGTGTCCAGTTCCGTTCGCAGTGCCCCGCCGGGCAGCCCTGCTCGCCTATCCAGGAGCGCGTGCCCTACACCAACGTTGTGCGCAATGGCTTCGCCAACGCCTACATGCTCCAGTCCGTGCACCACGCCATGACGGTGAAGGTGGACAAGAGGTTCTCGGAGGGGCTGTCGGCTCTGGCGTCGTTTACCTGGGGCCGCACCATTGACCAGTTCTCCGAGACCCAGGCCATGGGCGGCTCGGTTTCCTCGATCGCGCAGTACTCGCATCGCTTCGACCTGGAACGCGGTCCGGCCAACTTCGACCAGACCCGCCGCCTGGTGACAAGCTGGGTGTATGAGTTGCCTTTCGGCCAGGGCAAGCGCTTCCTGAATCGAGGCGGGGTGCTGAATCGCATCGTGGGCGGCTGGCAGGCCAACGGCATCCTGACCTTCTCCGACGGCACTCCGTTCACCGTGGGTTGCTTCTGCGGCGACCGCAGCCAGACCGGCAACATCTTCAACACCCAGCGCCCCAACAGCAAAGGGAACGCCTTGCCTTCGGGGTTCAACCAGACCATCACCAAGTGGTTTGACACCTCGATGTTCGAGCTGCCGCCGCTGGGCACGCTGGGGAATGTGGGGCGCAATACTCTGCGCTCCACCGGCCAGCGCGCTACGGACTTCTCGCTGTTCAAGAACAACAAGATCTCCGAGCGCTACAACCTGCAGTTTCGGGCCGAGTTCTTCAACCTGTTCTCCAGCCGCTACTATTTCCCGCGCTTCCCGAACAACAACTTCTCGTCCACCGACTTCGGCTCCTTCATTTCACTGGCGCGCACGGCCACAGGGGCCATGATTCAGGACAGCGGGCTTCTGTTCAACCCCCGCATCATCCAGTTCGCTCTGCGGCTGACCTTCTGAGCGCGAAGGGGGCCCGGCTGCGGTCGGCCGGGCCCCCGGCGATTTTCTTGTCCTCCCGTTTGCTGGCGCTGCTTCGATGAGGCGACGCGTTTTTCTCTACCGGGCGAGTGTGGCGACAGCGGCGGCCGCAGTTGGAATCTACGGCGGCGGGAGCGTAGAACAATCCGGCGCGCGGCTGCGCCTGCACCTGGTGCATCTCCCCATCCACTCCTACCGGTTGCTGGCCATGGCCATGGACCAGGACGGGGACATCTGGTTCGGCTCTATTCATCGCGCCTTCCACCGCTACACCCCTTCAACCGGCGCGGTGGAGACCATCGCGCTCCCTCCGACCAGGCAGCAGCTCTGGGTGAGCGCGTGTCTCGCTGCCGACAAGAAGGTCTACATCCTGGGCCAGAAGTACCCGCGGCTGGTGGTCTATCACCGCCGGAGCAAGAAACTCCTGGAGGCGCCATATCCTTCCAGCGCCCCGGATGTTTGGTACGGCCTGGTCCACCCCCACGGACGGCGCCTTTATTTGTTCGACCGGGGCACGGCGGGTGTGATCCGATGGGACGTGGAGACGGAGCGCGGAACGGTGATCCCCTATCCCTACCAGACACCCCTGCCGAGTTTCGGCCGATACGAGCCGCGGGACCGCGCCATCTGGTGCGGCATCTGGGACTACACCGGCGGACAGTATGTGCCCATCGCCCTGACCCGCCTCGATCTGGCGACCGATTCCTTTAGCGGCATCTGGTATTTCCCCAACGACGATTCCGGGCTCCGGCCCTACGCCGATGCCGACACCACCTTGTTCTATCCCTGGTCCCTGAAGGGCAAGATCAGGCCGTTCGACTTCCAGCAAAAGCGCTGGTGCAGATTCCTGAACGTTCCGGGCCATGGGAGCGAATTCGGCTTCCTGGGGCTCTCCGCCAGTTACCAGGGCCGGCTGTACTACTCGCTCAGCACCTACAACGGAGATGAAGCGCTCGGCTGCGATGGGAAGCCTTATCACTTTCTGAACGCGCTTTTGGAATTCGATCCGGCTTCCGGCAGCTTCAACTTCCTGCGGCTGATTGTTCCCGGCGCTTACTACCAGATTGCTTACACGCTGGTGGCTCAGGGAGAGTTCTACGCAACCGGCTCCAACATCCAGGAAAAGGACGGGACGCTGAACCGCGAGAGGCGGGGCGATATCGTGGTGTGGCAGAGCCATGCGCCGCGCCCCGCCCCACCGGGCAACCGAGGCGGGCAGCCCACCGATAACAGCAGCTTATGAGACGACGGGATTTTCTCTCTCTTGCCGGCGGCGCAGCGATGCTGGCGGCCAGGCGGCCGGCTTTGGCTGCGGAATCCGACGCACCGCTGCTGGCCAACCGCTTCCTGCTCATGAGCCCTCTGGAACGCGGGTTTTGGTTCTTTCGGGTGGAAGAGGGACTCAAGCTGGTGCGCCGGATAGCGCGCAAGCATCGGGAGCTGGTCTGGCTGGAGGAGATGGGGTGGAGTTCGGCCGGCCGGCCGCTGCTGGCCGTGCGTTTCGGCCGCGGGCCGCAGCGCCTGGCCATCCTCAGCGGGATGCACGGCTGCGAGCCCAGTGGCCCCCGCGGCTGCCTGGCTCTGGCCGACGCCCTGCTGTCCGGGCGCGGCCCCGACGGCGCCGACCTGCGCCCGCTGCGCCAGGCGATATTGGAGAAGCAGACCGTCTGCCTGGTTCCCCTGATGAACCCGGACGCCGCCGCCCGTTTCGCCCGGCACTTTCCTGACTGCTGGCACGGCACCTGGTACAAGACCTGGGAGGAAGCCAAGGAGCTGTTCCTGGCCGAGGGCAACGAGCCACAGGGGCACTTCACCGGCTCCAACTGGAAGAAGCCGCCGATGTACTTCACTCCGGCGCAGGTGGCCGAGTGGACCGCCGGCGGCCACGAGTTGGGCTCCAGCCTAACCGCGGCCGGCGTGGACATATGGTTTGACTGGGAGAGCTTTCGTGCGGTAGAAACACATGCGGTGCGCGATCTGCTCGACCGGTTCCGGCCCCATGCGGTGGTGGATATCCACAATTTCATGTTCCCCACCGAGGTGTTCGCCCCCACGGTTTATTCTTCAGCAGCCCGGGCGGAGCGGGAGACGGCCCTGGCGCTGGCCATGGAGGCGGCCCTGGATCGGGCGCGCTTGCCGCGGGCCCGCAACCGGCCCCGCCCTTATCCCAAAGATGCCCTGCCTATCTACGAAGACCACTATTTCCACCATCGCCTGGGAGCCTGCACCTTGATCGCGGAAGTCAACGGCGGGCTGCTGGCCACCGAGGGTAAGGAATATCAGAAGGAACTGGAGGGGCAGCGTCCCTTGAGCCGCGCCGAATCCATCGAGTCCACCTACCGCATGCTGCTGGCACTGCTTGAGGAAGGCAACGCGAGCGCATACAGTTGACCGTGAGGATTATGCCCGCTCGCAACTACATCGCGGTGTTGGAGAAAGCAGCGCGGGTGTTGACCTGCCTGGAGGAACACGGTCCCGGCGTGACGCTGCAGGAAGCGGCGCGGCACAGCGGGCTGGTGAAGAGTTCCGCGTTTCGCCTGCTGTTTACCCTGGAGAAGCTCGGCTTCGTGCAGCGCCAGGAGCCTGGCGGAGTGTACCGGCTGGGCCCGCGGCTGCTACGCCTGGCGGCCACGGCGCTTCAGTCGCGCGACCTGAACCGCACGGCGCTTCCCTTCATGGAAACCCTGCTGTCCCGCTTCCAGGAGACAGTGAACCTGGGCGTGCTCGACCATGGGCAGGTGCTTTACATCCAGGTGCTGGAAAGCCCGCACACCTTCCGGCTGGCGGCCCGCGCCGGCCTGCGCAGCTCGCTGCACTCGACGGCAATGGGCAAGTCATTGCTGGCCTACCTGCCGGAGTACGAACTCAACCGCTTGCTGGAGCAGGGATTGACTCCCCTGACCTCGCGCACCATCACCAACCAGCAGGCCCTGCGGCGAGAACTGGCGCGGGTGCGCAAGCGAGGCTACGCGGTGGACAACCAGGAGGATTCCGACGGGGCGCGCTGCGTCGGGGCGCCGGTCTTCGACGCCAGCAAGCGCGTGGTGGCGGCCATGAGCATTTCCGGGCCGGCCACCCGCATGACTTTTCCCCGCATGGCGGAAATGGCGCGAGAGATTCGCGCGGCCTGCCTGAGCATCTCGCGCGAACTGGGCTGGCAGCCGGACCCGTCCGGCCAGGAGCAGCGCCCGTGACTCTGCCCGCGATTGCTGGCGGCCCACCGGTGCGGACCCGGCCCTTCTCCCCCTGGCCGCACTT
>CAYVGN010000056.1:784-11238 GCA_964451215.1 uncultured Acidobacteriota bacterium | reverse complement strand
GAAGCAGGTCCTGGAACCATCCCCACTCAAAATCGGTGGGGCGGACGGTCTGGGCTTCGTCGCCCGTCACCAGCACCGAGACCGGCCACCTCTGCCGCTCAATCTGAGCTGCCAGTTGGATCAGCACCAGGGACTCAATCGGGGTCAGGTCCTGCGCCTCGTCCACAGCGACGCAGTCGAAGTCCAGAAGGCCCCGCTGGGCCAGCGCCTGCCCGTCCCCAAGCAGGATTTCCTTGGCTGCCTTCCAGGCCAGGCACAGTTCCGGAAAGAACTTCTCTTCAAAGCTCCCGCCTTGCCGCTTCTTGAGGGTGTTGGCTGTCTCCAGCAGCGCTTCCACGGCCGGCCGGCCTATGACGCGCTCCCGGCGCTCGCGGTAGGCCCTGTCAGCAAGGCGCGGCGCGGTGCAGGCCGGGAAACGACCCGCGGCCAGCGGCAAGGCGCTGCCCACCAGGTGCGCGTGCATCTCGTCATAGAGCGCCTCCCGACTCTCCACCCAGGGCCCCAGGACGCGGGGCGGCAGCCCGCCCAATTCCCGTACAAACCGCGCCCGCGACTCCCTCGCCGACTCGATCGCCGCGTCGCTGCCCAGCACCTCCCGCAGGAAGCGGGAGAAGGTGACCACGTGGAATCTCTTTTGAGAGGAGCAGAACTTGTCAAAGTGATCCCGGGCGAGCGCGGCCAGTTCCAGCGAATAGGTCACGAACAGGACGGACTGTTTTCCCGACTGGTCAGCGCCATGCCATAAGGCGGTGGTCTTGCCCGAGCCGGGGTAGCCCTTCAAGATGCGGATCTTCTGCCGCCCGCCGCTGAACTGCTTCTGGCCGGGGGTCCAGGGTGAGGGGGCATACTCTTCGTCGCGCAGCTCTTTCACCGTGATGGGCAGGTACTCGTGCGCCAGCGACTGGGGCCGCAACTCGCTGTGGTCATCATGGTGCCGGATGTCACGGAGGAAGATCGAGCCCTCCTGGGCTTCGGCGAACTCCGCGAGTCCTTTCAACGGAGGGGCGCCCCGGGGCGCCCACCAGGCGTAGAAATGGCTGCCGCCCTTCCCTCCCAGGCGGGACCGGCGCCATCCCCGATTGATTCCCCGCGTGCCCTTGTAGGGCTGCCTCCTCTCGTCCACCAGCAAACGGTGCAGGAGCAGGGCGGCGCGTTTCCCCACGGTGCCGGACCGGTACTGCTCGATCTTCTCCAGAAACTCCTGGTGACAGAAAAGCAGGTTGCCGGGCCTGGCTGTGCAGAACCCCTCGAAGGGTTCACTTTGCAGTTTGGGTGACGTTCTCACGGTCGAACTATTCTTGCAGAAAGGGCCGGGGCATGCGAACAGCCTTCTTGGGACGCACCGGGGGGACTGATGTCTGCGCGGGCGGCACAGGCTGCAAGCTGCTTCATAGCCCGTAGCGGTGGGGTCATCCCGCCCCCGCCAGCGAAGACACGCGACCTGGCGGCATACGTTCAGAGTCCGGCCACTTTGCCAGGCGTGCGGCAGCAAGGCCCTCGTGCCGGCGCATGCTAGAATGGCTCTCGCCGGCCCATGCGCATCCTGACCCGGTACGTGTTGAAGGAGATCCTGGCCCACGCGCTGCTGGGACTGGTGCTGTTCACCTTCGTGCTGTTTGCGCGGGACGTGGGGCGCCTTCTGGAACTGCTGGTGCGCAGGTCGGCGTCGGCAGAGACCGTCGCCTGGCTGTTTGTTCTGACCCTGCCCTCTACGCTTTCCCTGACCATTCCTATGGCGGTGCTGGTAGGGATTCTGATCGGGCTGAGCCGGATGGCCAGCGACGGCGAAGTGACGGCCACGCGGGCGGCCGGGCTGAACGTCAACACCTACGTGTGGCCGGTGGTGGGGTTCGCCCTGGCCGGGGTGGCGCTCAGCGCCTTTACCTCCATCTACCTGGCGCCGCGGGCAGTGCGGGAGTTTGTCCGCATCCAGAACAGGCTGGCCGCCTCGCAGGTCTCCGCCCAGATCCAGCCTCGGGTCTTCGAGGAGGACTTTCCCAACCTGGTGGTCTATGTCAACGACGTGCGTGGCGATGGCAACGACTGGCGCGGCGTCTTCCTGGCCGACCTTTCCAGCGAGCCCGGCCCAAAGGTGACCTTCGCCGAGCGGGCCATCGTGCTGCCTGACCCGGGCGGAAACCGGCTGCAGCTCCACCTGGTGAACGGCAGCAGCCACGAGGTTAAACCGCAGCCGGACGAGTACATCATCTCGCGGTTCAGCGAGAGTGACATCCCCATCGCTCTGGCCCCGCCCCGGGAGACGCGCGCCAAGCCTTTTACCGAGCGCTACAGCACGGAATTGCTGGCTCTCCCCTCCGGGCACCCGGAGCGAATCCAGGCGCGGATCGAGCTGCACCGGCGGCTGGCCTTGCCCGCCGCCTGCCTGGTGCTGGCGCTGGTGGGCATCCCGCTGGGGCTGTCCTCGCAGCGGGGCGGAAAGTCCATGGGCGTCATCCTGACGGTGCTGCTGGTGTTTGCCTACTACATGCTGTTCGTGGCCGGCATCAGCATGGCCCGGCAGGGGCGCCTGGGCCCGGGACGGGCGGTGTGGATGGCCGATGTTTTTTTCCTGTTGTTCGGCCTGTGGCTGCTGGTAAAGATTGACCGCCCGGCGGGAAAGGCGGGCCGGGTCCAGCGCGCCCGGCAGTATGGGGAGAAGCTGCTGCTGCGGGTGGCGCGCCAGCCGGCCTGGGCGGCCGATTCCCTGCCCCGCCGGCGGTTCAACCTGCGCTTTCCTCAGTTGCTGGACCGCTACCTGGTCCGCGAGTTCAGTTTCTATTTCCTGGTGGCTCTGGCCGGGTTCGTCCTGCTGGCTGAGATCATCACCTTCTTTGACCTGCTCAACGACATCTACCGCAACCGGGCGCCGTGGAGCACCATCGCCGCCTACTTCTTCTACCTGGCGCCCTACCTGGCCTACCTGCTGACGCCCATCAGCGTGCTGGTGGCGGTGCTGGCCAGCTTCGGCCTGTTGACCAAGCGCAACGAGTTCACCGCCATGAAGGCCTGCGGCGTGAGCCTGTACCGCGCCGGCATCCCGCTGTTCTTGGTGGCCCTGGCGCTCAGCGCTGCGCTGTTCGCCTTCGACCACCTCTACCTGCCCGGTGCCAACCGGAAGCAGGAGGCGCTGCGCAGCCAGATCAAGGGCCGGCCCCCGCAGACCTATTACCTTCCCTGGCGGAAGTGGATCTTCGGGCAGCGGTCGCGGATTTACTTCTATAACTTCTTCGAGCCCACTGAGAACGTGATGGGCGGGGTCAGCGTGTTCGAGCTGGATCCACACACGTTCCAGCTACGCCGGCGCATCTCTGCGGAGCGCGCCCACTGGGGGCCGCGGCTGGACAACTGGGTCTTTGAGAACGGATGGGTGCGTGAGGTGGACGGCATCCAGGTGACCCGCTTCCGGCGCTTCGACGTGGAGACCTTCTCCGCTCTGGAGGAGCAGCCCGGCTACTTCAAGAAGGAGGTGAAGCAGTCCAGCGAGATGAATTACCGGGAGCTGAAGTGGTACATCGAAGACCTGCGCCAGAGCGGGTTCGACGTGGTGAAGCTTTCCGTCCAGTTCCACAAGAAGTTCTCGTTCCCGGTGTTCGCCCTGATCATGGCACTGATCGCCGTGCCCTTCGCCTTCACTGTGGGCCAGCGCGGCGCGCTGGCCGGAATCGCCGTCAGCATCGGAATCGCCATCGTCTACTGGATCACCGGGTCGCTGTTCGAGAACATGGGCAACATCAGCGAGTTGCCGCCGCCGCTGGCGGCCTGGTCGCCGGACGTCCTGTTCGGCCTGGCCGGGGTGTACCTGCTGCTGAAAGTCCGCACATGAAGGCTGTAACCGCCTGGGCAGCCCATACGTCGTGATAGCTTGAGTTGGGTGGCAGGTAGAATCCTGTCCTTTCCCCGCGTTGCTCGGACCTGATCCGGTAGTCCTGTATATTGCGCGCCCCTGTTGTCCGGTGTCCGGAGCGGCGGCTTGCGGGCCGGCAGGAGGGCTGTGCGACCAAGGACGGCCGCCGCAAGGGCGCCGGCTTCCTTGCCAGTGGAGAGGGAGAAAAGAATGGTGGGACGTTCGCGAGGGCGTGTTGCGGGTGCCACGGTGGGGTTGGTGGCTGCTTTTCTGATCCTGGGCGGGCCGGATGTACAGGCGCAAAGCACCAACGAGGAGCTGGCCAGCCGGGTGAAGGCGCTGGAGGAGCAGATCCGGCTGTTGCGTTCGGAACTGGAGGCGTTAAAAGCGGGAGGGGCGGCCCCGGCGGCGCCATCGCTGCAGGCGCTCCCGCCACCCGTTCCCACGACGGGGCCCGCGGCGGTGCCGCAGGTCGTGCCCCAGCCCGGCGCCCCCGGCCTGGTTCCCGGCCCACTGCCGGTCTACGGCGGCGCCACGGCCTTGGCCAAAATCTTCAATCCCGACATCAGCGTGATCGGCAACTTCCTCGGCGCGGCTGGCCGAAACGCGGTGGAAGGCAGGCCCGCGCTGGGAATGCACGAGACCGAGGTTGCCCTTCAGGCCATCGTTGATCCCTTCGCACGCGCCGACTTCTTCCTCACCTTCAGCCCGGAAGGGGTGGGGCTGGAGGAAGGCTACATCACTTTCACCGCCCTGCCCGCCGGACTGGTGGCCCGTGCGGGGAAGTTCCGGGCGGCCTTCGGCAAGGTTAACCTCCTGCACAACGACGGCCTGCCCTGGACCGACCGGCCGCTGGTGACGGAGCGGTTGGGGGCCGGCGAGGAGGGCATCAACGACGCCGGGCTTTCCGTGTCGCGCATCTTCGCTGGCCCGCGGAACCTGGTTCTGGAAGGCACCGCGCAGGTCTTCCGGGGCGAGGTGGCCGAGCTGTTCCAGTCGGCGCGCAAGAGCGATATAGCTGTGGTGGGACACCTGCGCGGCTACAAGGACATCAGTGAGTCCAGCAACCTCGACCTGGGCTTCTCGTACGCGCGGGGGCACAACGAGCTGGGCAGCGCCTTCCTGACCGAGCTGTACGGGGTGGACGCCACCTTCCGCTGGAAACCCCTGCGCCGCGCCATCTACCACTCGTTCCTGGCGCGCAGCGAGTTGGTCTGGAGCCGGCGGGAAGAGAGGGGCGGCATCCTGGGCGCCTTCGGGTTCTATACCGCGGCCGACTACCGCCTCAGCCGGCGGTGGACTGTGGGCGGGCGCTACGATTGGTCCGAACGGATGCGCCAGCCGGGCCTCAACGACAGCGGTTTCTCCGCCCTGCTCACCTATTGGCCCAGCGAGTTCAGCCAGATCCGCGGCCAGTACCGCTTCGCCCGCTACGCCGAAAGGCGCGATGCCAACGAGTTGCGCTTCCAGTTCCTGTTTAACCTGGGCGTCCACGGCGCCCATCCCTTCTAGCAAGGAGCAGTTGTGAACAGCTCCAATGGCATGGACCTTTTTCCCCGGCTAGCCGTCTGGATCGCCGCAGCGCTGCTTCTGCCGGTTTTCGCCGGGCAGGCCCAGGCGGCCCCCAAGCTGAGCGTGGTCACTTCCACCACGGACATGGCCGCCCTCGCCGAAGAGGTGGGTGGGGATCGGATCACCGTCCAGTCCATCGCCAGGGGTTACCAGGACCCGCACTATGTGGAAGCCAAGCCTAGCTTCCTGCTTTTGCTGCGGCGGGCCGACCTGCTGATCCTGGTGGGCCTGCAACTGGAGGTGAGCTGGCTGCCGCCGCTGATCGCGCAGAGCGGAAACCCCAAGATCCAGGTGGGTGCGCCGGGCTACCTGGACGCCTCCCAGTTCGCCGAGATCCTGGAAATCCCCACCACCATCGTGACCCGGGCGATGGGCGACGTGCACCCGCTCGGCAACCCCCACTACTGGCTGGACCCGGAGAACGGGCGCCGCATCGCCCGTGGGATCGCCCACAAGCTGGCACAGATGCGCCCGCAGGATGCCCCCTACTTCGAGCAGCGCTTCGAGTCGTTCAGCCAGCGCCTGCGCGAAGCGGAGAAGCGCTGGGACGAACAGATGAGGCCCTACCGCGGCCGCGAGGTGGTCAGCTATCACCGCTCCTTTCCGAACCTGGCCAGGCGTTTCGGCCTCAACGTCGTCGGCTACGTGGAGCCGCGCCCCGGCATCCCGCCCAGCCCCGGCCACACCCTGCAGCTCATCCAGTTGATGAAGCGCGAGAGGGTAAAGGTCATCCTGGTGGAGCCCTACTTCGACCTGAGAACACCCAACAGCATTGCCCAGCAGACCGGCGGCCAGGCGGTGGTGCTGTTGCCTTCGGTGGGCAGCGAGAAGGAAGTTACGGACTACTTCAAGCTGTTTGATTACGATGTAGATTTACTGGTGAAAGTGTTCAACGCGACGCAGTAGAGGAGACCCGAGCGGATCATGGAGATCTTTCAATTCCTGCTCGCCCCCTTCGCCGCCAGCCTGATCCTGACCGGCATCCATGCCTACCTGGGGGTGCACGTGGTGGAGCGCGGCGTGATCTTCGTGGACCTGGCGCTGGCCCAGATTGCAGCATTGGGCGCGACCATTGCCGTCATGCTGGGCATGGACCCGCACGGCGGCAGCGCCTACTGGTTCAGCCTGGGTTTTACCTTCCTGGGCGCCGGCCTGTTCGCCTTGTTCCGCGCGCGCCGCGTGCACATCCCGCAGGAGGCCTTCATCGGCATCGCCTACGCCGTGGCCTCGGCCGCCGCCATCCTGGCCATGAGCAAGGCCACCAGCGAGACCGAGCACCTGAAGGACATGCTGGTGGGCAACATCCTGGCCGTCTCCTGGCGCGAGGTGGGCAGGACCGCGATCCTGTACGGCGGCATCGGCATCTTCCACTACCTGTTCCGCCGGCGCTTTCTGCAAATCTCGACTGATCCCCGCGGCGCTGAGGCTGAAGGCATCTCCATCCGTCTCTGGGATTTTCTCTTCTACGCCTCCTTCGGTTTCGTGGTCACCTCCTCGGTGGCCATCGCCGGCGTGCTGCTGGTTTTTTGCTACCTGATCGTGCCCTCGGTGGGGGCCATGCTGTTCGCCGACCGCATCGGCCCGCGCCTGGCGATCGGCTGGACCATGGGCACGCTGGTATCGGCGCTCGGCGTCTACCTGTCGGTGAAACTGGACCTGCCCACCGGCGCCACCATCGTTTGCACCTTTGGCGCGGTGCTGGCGCTGATGTTCCTGGCGCACCTCCCGCTCTACCACGGAGAAAGAGCGCGCCAGTTGCGGGGCGCATCCGGCGAGGTGGAGGCGACCGCCAACCGCCGCCGGGCGTAGGACTCAGCGCTGAGTGCTGAGTGGGGAGGCGGTTGCTGCTTCCCCGCCAGGCGCTCAGTACTCTGCACTACGGTTGACGAACGGCTTCAGGTACTGGTAGCTCCTCACCGCCGCCTCTTCGGGCGCCATGATCTCTGCGAAGGCCTGGTGGACAGTGACGTAGCCGCGGTAGCGGATGGCATACAGGCCCTCGAACACTTCCTGGAAATTGACCCCGCCCTTCTCCCACAGCCCGATCGGGTCTACCGCCACGCGGCCCCGGCTCCAGGTGGGGAGGAAGGATCGCCCGTTGGGGTTCAGGGCGTGGTTTTGCAGGTAGACATTCATCAGCCAGGGCGCGATGCGCCGGATGGTTTTCGGTCCGTAGTCCTGCTGTGCCGCCAGCCAGTTGGCCGGCTCGTAAATGATGCCGAAATTGGGCCGGTTCAAGCGCTGCAGCGTGTCGAGGGAGCCTGCGACGGTCTCGAACAGGCTGGCGTGATGTGACTGATGGGCCAGGCGGATGCGGCGCTCCCGGGCCTGGTCGGCGGCGCGCTGCGCCCAGGCGATGTCCTCCTCTTTCTTCATGCACACCCGGATCAGGTCCGAGCCCAGCACCTGGGCCAGGTCCAGGTAGGGGCCGATGTTGCGCAGGCACTTCGGCCCGTTCTCGTCATTGGTCGGCACCGCAAAATCGCCCGTCACCATCGCCACCTTCAGCCCGGCCCCGTCGAGCGTGCGGCGGATCTCGCGCAAACGCCCAGCGGCGGTCTGGATGCCGGCCTGGGAGGCCCGCATGCACACCGCCTGGTAGCCGGTCCTCCTGGCAAGCTCGACGAAGTCCTCGAACCCCATGATGGTCTTTTCCTTGGACCCAGGGGCTTCGACGATACGGGTGGAAAGCGAGAGTTTCATTTGCGGGCCGGCAGCGAGCGCCCGGCAGGCAGCCCACAGGCCGGCCGGGCCGACAGCGATGAATTGGCGACGAGTTACTTCAGTCATTCTCTACCTGCCTGGGCCAGCCGTGCCGCTGGTTCCCACACCGGGGCCGGAGCGAATACACTAGCACCATTGGCGATTGGGCGTCCCAGTACCGTGACCGCCTGGTTTCTACACCATGACGCCCTCTATCCGTCTACGCGCCTAACCTTCACGACGGTACTCAAGGGAAGAGACTAGGCGGTCACGGCACCAGCGTCTTCGACCTCCGGAAAGGTCGGGAAGGAGGACCGATGTCGTGCCGCACCGTAGGGCTTTTGCTGGCGCTGAGCCTGTTGTCCGCGGCTCCCCGACGGCGGGGCGACACTCCGCAATCGGAAACCGGCGCCCGCTACGACCTGCTTCTGAAGGGCGGGCACGTGGTGGACCCGAAGAACAAGATTGACCGGGCGATGGACATCGCCATCGCGGGGGGCAAGATTGCCCGGGTGGCGCCGACCATCGCGGCCGCCCAGGCCAGGCGCGCGGTTGCCGTCTCCGGGCTATATGTGGTGCCGGGTCTGGTGGATATCCACGTGCACGTTTACGCGGGCACGGGAAGGCGGAACGCCTACTGCGGCGACAACAGCGTCTACCCGGACGGGCACACCTTCCGCAGCGGCGTTACGACGGTGGTGGATGCTGGCAGCTCGGGGTGGCGCAACTTCCCCGATTTCAAGGACCGCGTGGTGGACCGGGCGCGCACTCGCGTGCTGGCCATGCTCAATATTGTCGGCGGCGGGATGTGCGGCCCCAACGAGCAGGACGTGTGGGACATGGACCCGGAGGCGACGGCGCGGCGGGCCCGCGAGTTCCCGGAGCTGATTGTGGGTGTCAAGACCGCCCACTACACCGGGCCGGAGTGGGTAGCGGTGGAGCGGGCGGTGGAGGCCGGCCGGTTGGCCAACCTGCCGGTGATGGTGGACTTCGGCGCCTTTCGTCCGGAGCGCCCCTTCCGGCAACTGGTGCTGGAGAAGCTCCGCCCCGGCGATATCTACACCCACGCCTTCCGCAACCTGGTGCCCATCGCCGATGACCAGGGCAGGCTGGAGCCCTATTTGCTGGAGGCCCGGAAGCGCGGGGTGATCTTCGACGTGGGGCATGGCGGCGGCAGCTTCCTGTTCCGGCAGGCGGTGCCCGCCGTCGAGCTGGGCTTCCCGCCTGATTCGATCAGCACCGACTTCCACATCGGCAGCATGAACGCCGGCATGAAGGACATGCTGAACGTCATGTCCAAGTTTCTCAACATGGGAATGCCGCTGGCGGAGGTGATCCGCCGGTCTACGGTGAACCCTGCCGGCGAGATACGCCGCCCGGAGTTGGGCCACCTGAGCGAGGGCGCCCCAGCCGACGTGGCGGTGCTGCGGCTGCGCGGCGGCAACTTTGGTTTCGTGGATGTCAACGGGGCCCGCATGAGCGGCAGCCGGAAGCTGGAAGCAGAACTGACCATCTCCGGTGGCCGGGTGGTGTGGGACCTGAACGGGATCACCCGCGACCACTGGCGCCGGCTGGGCAAGAACTACGGGCGGCAGGGGGACGCCGCCTGGGACGCCACTTTCAAGTAACCGCCCAGGGAGCCGCAGGCCTTCACAGTCCCCAGCTCACAGCTTTTTCCGGCGTCACCCGGACGAAGACCGATTCGCCTTCCTCCAGCGGCTCCATCTCCTCGTACTGCGGGTACTTCGCGTACAGCAGCTTGCGGACGCGGCGGTAGGTGGGCCCCGACTCCACCACCTCTGCCTTTCCCTGGAGCAGCAGGCCGCGCAGGTACTTCCAGACGTCGGTGTAATCGTCGAAGATGAGGGCCACCTGCGGGTTCTGCTGGAGGTTGCGGACTTTTCTGGTTGTCTTGGCGGTGGCAAACCACACCTGGCCGCCTTCCCAGACGTGGCAAACCGGCACCGCGTGCGGCTCCCCTCGGGAATCGGCCGTAGCCACGCGCACTACCCGGGACTGCTTTACAAACTCTGCCTCGTCTTTCTTCAGCCTCATAACAGCCTCCCGTTCACGGGTCCTTTTGCGCCGGAGAGCAGGCTGGTGGCCAACGGCTGAGCCTGTTGGCAGGAACCTGGCCCCTGAAACCTGCGCGCAACCGGCCGAATCTCTTTGTGTGTATACTAACCCATTGAGACGGGAGAGGATTTTGACTTCGCGCAGGCAAGGAGGCTGGCTGGCTGCCGCCTGCGTGGTAGTGCTGGCCGTCCTGTTCCTCTTTTTCAGCCGCCCGAGCAGCAATGAGGCAGTGCGGGTGGTGGAAGCGCGGCAGGAGCCG
>CAYVGN010000056.1:0-774 GCA_964451215.1 uncultured Acidobacteriota bacterium | reverse complement strand
CAACGGCAAGGTGGAGCCGGTGGAGGCCCGCGAACTGCGGGCTGCCGCGCCGGCTTTTGTCCGCCGCATCCTGGTCAAGGAAGGAGACCGGGTGAGAGGCGGGCAGGTGTTGCTGGAGCTGGACCCGGCCCAGGCGCAGTCGGAAGCGGCTCGGACCCAGGCGGAACTGGAGGCTGCCGAGGCCGAGCTTCGCACCATCACCCGCGGCGGCTCCATCGCGGAACGAAGCGAAGATGCGCAGAAGCTGGGCGAAGCGCGCGCCCGGCTGAAGGAGGCGCGGGAAACCCTGGCCGCCAACGAGCGGCTGCTGAAGCAGAACGCGCTGCCGCGGGTGGAAGTGGAACAGAGCCGGGAGCGGGTACACCAGCTCGAGCGCGAGGTGGCCTACCTGGAGTCGCTGCCCGACAACCGCTTTGGCAAGGAGGACCGTGAGCGCTCGGCCGCGCGGCTGAAGAGCGCGGAGGCGGCTGTGCTGTACGCCCGCCAGCAGCTTGCCGCCACCCGCGTGACGGCCCCGCGCGACGGCGCGGCCTATTCCCTGCCGGTGCGCCCGGGCAATTATCTGAATGCCGGCGACGTGATCGCCCGCATTGGCGCCTTGGACCGGGTGCGCGTGCGGGTCTTCGTCGATGAGCCGGAACTGGGGCGGCTGGCCCCCGGACAGAAAGTGCGCGTAACCTGGACGGCGCTGCCCGGCCTGAGCTGGGACGGCACCGTAGAGCGCGTTCCGGCGGAAGTGACCATGCTGGGCACGCGCAGCGTCGGCGAGGTGAT
>CAYVGN010000055.1:0-11337 GCA_964451215.1 uncultured Acidobacteriota bacterium | reverse complement strand
GGTCGGAGCTTTGGACTGTCTCCTCGTCGGGTGGCAGTGCGCGAAGAATCGCGACAGCGCCGGCGAGCTACCCGCTCTTCAGCGACCTCGTCTGGCATCCTGACAGCAACCTGGTTTTCGCCACGGGACAACCGGGCGCTCAGCAGAAGAAGGGATACGAGCTCTGGGTGATGGAGAATTTTCTGCCGCCGCCCCAAGCCGCCAAGCGGTGACGGGCCCCGCTCATTGTTCGCCGGCAGGGACCCGCTTGCTGGGAGCGCGGCCGTGCTCGCCCGAATTTCGGCCGCCCTGCGCAACCAGCAGTGGCGGGGCGGGCCACAGGCCAGCGCTCCCGGGCTACTCGTCGGCGATGCCGTGCTCCTGCATCTTGGCGTAGAGGAGGCGGCGCTGGCGCGGTTGCCGCGGGCCAGTTGCAGGGCAGCTTGGCCCGCGGCGGGTGCAGGCTTGGGGAAGCGCGGAGCAGGCTCCGCGCACAAAAAGCGGCGGCAAGCCGCCACACTCCAAAAGTAAAGAAGCGTCAGACGCACTACTAGGCGTTGCGCCAGTGGGCCAGGAGCAGGATCTTGGAGGTGGGCAGAGGGGCCAGGTAGAAGCCCTCCTCCGCCGTTTCCAGGAAGAACAGGTGCGGATGACGGGGGTCGGGCTGAAGAGGTGCGTGGCGCTCCAGCGCTTCCCTGAGCCGTTCCACCACCGCGAACCCGTAACCGCGCACGTCTTCCACCTCGAACATGGTTGCCGTCACCGTCATTGCAGGATTACCTCTTGGCCTTCCTTGAGGCCGCTCACCACCTCGGTCTTGGCCCCGTTGCTGATTCCCGCCTGGATGGCCACCTTGCGCTTGCCGTCCCTGGAGGTCGGATCGGGCACCTCCACCACAGCCGAGCGGTCCTTGCCGTAAATGATGGCCGCTTCCGGCGCCATCAAGACATTCTTGTGTTCTTCCAGCACGATCTCGGCGTTGGCGGTCATGTTGGCTTTCAGCTCGCCGGTCTTATTCTCGATCGAGACGCGCACCTCGAAGGTGGTCACGTTATCCTTCTCCACCCCCATCGGTGAGATCTTGGTGACCTTGCCGAAGAACTTGCGGTCCTTGAACGACTCCACGGTAATGCGGGCGGGCTGGCCCAGGTAGACCCGGCCGATGTCACTCTCGTCCACCTTGCCCTTGACGTAGACCTCGCGCATGTCGCCCAGGGTCATGATCAGGGTGGCCGAGGAACCGAGGATCAGGATGGAGGAGACAGCGTCGCCGACCTCGCGGTCGCGCGACAGCACCACGCCGGTGATGGGCGAGCGGATGGTGGAGTTGCGCAGGTCGTCCTCGGCCCGGTCCAGCGCGGCGGCCGCCTGCGCCACCTGCGCCTCGGCCTGCGCCACCTGCGCCTGGGTCACTCCCAGGTTGGTGGCGGCCGTCTGCTGCTTGTTGCGCGCCGTTTCGTAGTTCTTCTCGGCGTCTTCCACCGTGGATTGAGAAATCAGCCCGTCGCGGAACAGTTCGCGCGCCCGCTTCAGGTTCTTCTCGGCGAAGGGAACATCGGGCCCTTCCGCCTCCACGCGGTTCTTCTCGTAGGCAGCCTTCGCCGCCTGCAGGTTGGCCTTGGCTGCCTGCAGCAGCGCCCCGGCTTCGCGCAGGCGCGCTTCCAACTGCTCCTTGTCCAGTTCCACCAGCACCCGGCCCTCCTGCACCGGGTCACCCACGTTCACGTACAGCGTCTTGATGATGCCGCTGGCTTTGGACTTCAGCTCCACCTTGGAGAAAGGCTCGATCTTGCCGGTGGCCACTACGGATTTCGCCAGGTCGCCGCGTTCCACCTTGGCCAGCTTGGAGGGCTCGATGCGCACGCCGGAGCGCGTCAGCGCGGTGGTGATGAAGACGCCGGCGACAACCACTGCTGTGGCCAAAGCCAGTAGTATCCATCGCTTGCGCTTGTTCTTGTAGTTCCGCGCCACGTGCTCCTCCTGCCTGGTCCCCCGCCTTACAAAGACGATATACGCGGCGGCCGGACAAAAAGTTCCTAAAATCGGCCTCGACACTTAGACGCACCAGCAGCGCGCCGGATAGCAGAAAACAGGCTGTAGGTTGTATAGACAGGGTCTGGATCGCTTTTTCCTCCAGCTCCTGGTCTCCGGCCTACGGCCTGCTTTCTGGTACCATTTCTGCGATGCCGGCCCAGTTATCCTTGCGCCTTTTGGGCGTGGTCTTCTTCGTGGCTGCCAACGCCTTCTTTGTGGCCGCCGAATTCGCTCTGGTCAGCGTGCGAGCCACGCGGCTGCGCCAGCTCGAGGGCCAAGGACACGCCGCGGCCCGGACCGCCCTCCGGCTGCAGAAAGAGATTGACCGGGTCCTGTCGGCTACTCAACTAGGCATCACCCTGGCCAGCCTGGCGCTGGGCTGGATCGGGGAGCAGGCGGTGGCCGAGCCACTGCTGGCGCTGTTCCAGGCGCTGGCGCCCGGCCCGCGGCTGGCCCTGGCACACACGCTGGCCCTGGCCATCGCCTTCTTGATCATCACCGCCTTGCACCTGGTGCTCGGCGAGGTGGTACCCAAGAACGTGGCGCTGGCGCGCGGCGGCCAGTTGGCGCTGCTGCTGGCGCCGCCGATGGAGCTGTTCATGCGCCTGACCCGCCCCTTCCTGCGTGTCATGGACGCCAGCGCCTCGGCCATTTCCCGGCTCTTTGGCGCCGGACCAGCGGCCTATGCCCAGCCGCACTCGCCGGAAGAACTGAAGATGCTGGTGACCGCGGAAATCGAGCGGGGACTGCTCCCGGAAGAGGTCGAGGCGATGATCCACGGTGTCTTCGACCTGCACAAGACGCTGGTGCGCGAGATCATGGTGCCGCGGCCGGATATCGTTTCGCTGCGGGTGGACGCACCGCTGGAAGAGGCGGTGGCCGGGTTCCTGAAGCACCAGCACGGGCGGATGCCGGTCTACGAGGGGTCGCCTGAGAACTTCATTGGCGTGGTGTACGCCGGCGACTTGCTTCGCGCCTGGCAGGCGCGGCAGGTGGCCTCGCCGGCCGCGCGCCCCCCCGGCCCCTTCAAGCTGCGCAGCCTGGTGCGCGACGTGCCCATCGTCCCGGAAACCAAGCCCGTCGGCCAACTGCTGGAGGAGTTCAAGCGGCGGCGGCGCTCCCTGGCGCTGGCGGTGGATGAATACGGAAGCATCGCCGGGCTGGTGACTATGGCCGACATCGTGCGCCGCATCGTGGGTGGCCTGGAAGAGGAAGCCGTTCCGGCGTCAGAGGCGGGCTCGGTGGTTCTGGAGGGTTCCACGCACATCCGCGAACTGGAGGAGCGCTTCCGGATCCGCGTGCCGCGGGAACGCGGCTTCGAGACCGTGGCCGGCCTGGTGATGAACAACCTGGGACGCATCCCGCGGCCGGGCGACACCTTTGTCCATGACGGGTGGCGCTTCACCGTTGAGGCGATGGAGGGGCATCGCATTGCTTCCGTACGGCTGGAGAAGGTAGCGTGATGCTCCTGGACCCGCACGGAAGCTGGAGGCTGTAAACCCAAGCCTAAAGCCTAAAGCCTAAAGCCTAAAGCCTAAAGCCTAAAGCCTAAAGCCTAAAGCCTAAAGCCTTCCCTACTGGGCGAGGGTCTGGGCGATGGTTTGGATTTCGGTGGTAAGGCGGGCGTCCTGCGTAGCCGTGGCGGACTTGTCCAGGCTGATGCGGACCGCGAATCGTTCCACCTGGGCGAACAGCTCCGGGTCCTGAAGCCGGGAGACGTCGGAATCGGGCCAGGCGACCAGAAGGTAATCTCCGGGGATGACGCCGCGCACGGTGAATTGACCGTTCTGGTCGGTTCCGGCGCTGCGGAAATAGCGCTCGCCGGCGCGCCTGGCCGGGTCGGCGCTCACCAGCGCCACTGCGCCGGAGACGGGTTCGTCCCGATCGTTGAGCAGGCGGCCGGTAACCGAGCCGGTGCGGAAGTCCAGCACCAGCAACAAGTCGTTGATGGGGGCGTTTTCCACTACGGTCAGGCCACCTTCGGTGACGTCCTGCCCACCCGCCCGGATCTCCCGCAGGTAGAAAGGCCTTTCGCTGGCCATCCTGGCGAAGCCGAAGCCCTCCACGCCATAGGCGCCATCCGGGCTGCCGCCCGCGACCTGCACCGTGTATTCCCCCGGCTGCACATTGCTGAATTCGAAGGTCAGGTCCTTGTTCACCGTAGCAGACGCACCCGGAAAGTCCAGCACATAGCCGTCACCCCTCATGCTGAGGGAGAGGCGGAGCCGCTCGGGGGAAAGGCTACCGCCTTC
The DNA here is from genome assembly GCA_964451215.1 of uncultured Acidobacteriota bacterium. GTDB lineage: Bacteria > Acidobacteriota > Terriglobia > JAJPHL01 > JAPKYU01 > CAYVGN01. Next base: position 7,072 of record CAYVGN010000055.1, on the reverse strand, counting down.
GACGGACAGGCGACCGCGGACCAAGACGCCGTGGCCAAGAGCGAAGATGACGTTCTCGACGTTGGCGCCGCCCACGTCCACCACCCGCACTGCCGAGCGGCGGGACGCCTCGCTGCGCCCGCCCGCCATGGCAAACAACCAGTAGCGCCCGGGGAGCAGTCCTCTTACCTGGAAGGAGCCATCGGGGCGGAGCTGGTTGGCGGCGCCGAGCCGGGTGGACATGACCTCGCCACCGGCAGCTATGGCCGTCACGTAGCCCTCCGTCACCGGCTGGCCCGTCTGCTGGTCCAGCACTTTGCCCAAAACGCTGTAAGTCGGAACGGGACGCAGGCCCAGGTCCACCCGCGACACTTCTGCGCCGTTTGTCACTTCGATCCTCTGCGCGTCCCGGAAGGAAAGGGCATTGGGGTAGAGCAGGGGCGCGTAGCCGCTCTCGCGGTCGCCGAAACCGGAGCGCGAGGCCTGGATGTAATAGCGGCCGGGCGGCAGGTTGAAGATGCGGTACTGCCCGCGGTCGTCGGTGGTCGCCAGGCCCCGCGGCGTCAGTTGCAGCCGGCCCCGGAAGTACTGGCGGGCCAGCGCCTCCACCCGCACACCCGAGAGCGGCTCGCCGTCTTCATCCAGGATGGTGCCGCTGATCACCCCGCCCCGTATCAGGCGGAAGTCCAGATCCTTCAGTTCCTGGCCCGGTCCCACGCTGAGGCGAGTGGGCGCCTGGTTGGGTGACTTTTGCCCATAGCTGGCGGTGATGAAGCCGCTCCGCGAGCAGGACAGGCTGTAAGTGGCGGGCTCGACATTGCTGAACTCGAACGCCCCCTGTGCGTCGGTCGTGGTCGTCAACGGCTCGTTCGCCCTCCGCTCCGGGCGCAGAGTGACCACCGCCCGCTTCAGCGGCATGCCGGTATCGAGTGCGTAAACGTGCCCCCGGATGGTGGCCTTCGGCGTCGCAGCCGGCGCCTGCTCCGACCAGAGCGGCTGCACAGCCCCGAGCAATGCTAGCAGTGGCGCAACCAGCAGCACGCCAACCCACCAATGCCGGCCGCGTGTTTTGGCCCCTTCCAGGTTCATCTGCCGTCAGCTACAGTTCGAACTTGACGTTGCGCTCGGCGTTCAGCCTTCGGGTCATCTCCAGGTCCACTTCCTCGATGCTGACGCTGCCCTGGGCTCCGTAGCTGGTTACGTAGTAGAGGCGGTCGCCTTCTTTCCAGTAGTCCGTCACCGCATAGATGGTGTGATTCTTGAGGACCAGCAGGGTGAGAGGCTTAACTGGCTTTTCGTCGGAGGAGGGCGGCCGGCTCTCGTAGATCAGCGGTCGAGCCTGCTCTTCTTTTTCCGACCGCTCGTACAAGAAGCGGCTCGGCCCGGCCCAGGTCCCCGGCTGCTCTATCTGGCCTTCCTGCCCCGTGCCCAGCTCAGATGGCTGCTGGATAACGATCACGGTCGGGGTTTGGGTCCCGACCCCGGTGACGCCGTTCACGATCCCGCCATAGCCATAGCCATAGTCATAGCCATAACCGCCCACGTACACCGGTACGGGGATGGCAATCACACCGCCTCGGAACGGATAGCGGCGATAGCCGAAGCCCGCCCAGGGCCCGATGACCGTCGCGCCGGGACGAATCGGGCCAATAAAAGGCTGTGGGGCGGTCGGCAAGGGCTGTACCAGTGTGGGGAGCGGCTGAATCGCAGGACCCACGGGAAACCCGATACCCGGCGTGTTGGGCGCGAACCCCAAACCGGGATGGTTTACGTTGCCGAAGCCGGTAAAGGGCGCCAGCCCAACGCCGGGCCTGGGGAACCCGACACCGAAGCCGCCGGTGCTGATGCGAATGCTCCCGCCGGTAATCCCCACACCAGCTCCGCTGCGGGCGCCTCCATGGCTAGGCCCGCCGGCCATGGCTCCGGGACGGCCGCCGCCGGCACCGCCCCGTACCTGAGCCGGCGCCAGTGCCGAGGTCAGAATGAAGGCGACCAGCATCGCGGTCAGTCGGCTAACCATAACGCCTCCTTGGGCTTCCAGCCCCACCAGGCTGCTGAGAAGCGCCCTTTTCCGAGCGCCCCTGCTCCGGGGCCGCGGCGCAGGCTTCAGCTTTGTTTCGTTCGCCCCACAGGACCAACAGGCAAGGATGCCCGCGCGGCTGCGTTTTTCAGCAGACTTAGGATAGTAAGGTGGGAGAACTGAGTCAACGCCCGCTCGCCACAACGGGAACGCCTCCACCCCGGAAGGTTCCCCGCGCCGCTGACGGCGAACAGGCATACATCCCCACAGACGTAGCGGACCGCCTGTGCGTTGCAGTCCTTTTTGCGTCACAGGCCCCGAGCTCGGGCCTGCCAGCGCTTCATCTTCAACCGCCTCAGCGCACGTCCGGCGCCGGCCGGAAGCGAAAATCCTCTCTGCGCGGCCGCAGACCACTGTCCAGTTCCACGCGCGTAACAAATCCCTTTGGCCCGGCGATGTTGTAATCGAACCGCAGGTCGCGCATCACTACCTTGTAGCCCGTTTCGGTCGGTTCCACATAGCCATAGGGGAAGCGTGCAAAGTCCAGGAAGATCCGCGCGGTGGCTGTGAGTTGCGCCGCCTGGAGGGCAGCGGAGGGCTCGGGCGGGTAGTGGGTACGGGAACGCTGGGAGTCAAACTCCTCCAGAAGGTTCAGCGGCGCCAGTTCCCACGTTTCCGACGTTTCCACCACGCCGTGCCAGAGGAAGGGGTTCGCGATGTCCGCGAAGGCGCCGACCTGCCGCGGTTCCAGGCCCCGGTAGAGGTGCGAATTGAGGATGTCCTCGGCGCGAGCGTGGAGGAGCCCGCGAAAGCCGAACCAGGCCGCCAGGAACGCCAGGGCGAAAAACGCTCCGCCACGGCCTGCGCTCCGCCGCTCCCCGATCTCTTCGCTGATCAGGCGGAACAGGTGGGGAATCGCCAGGCCGGCTGCCAGCGCCGCCAGCAGCCACACGTCCACGATCGGAATGGCATCCCAGGCCAGCCAACGGCTGGAAAAGGGCCACAGCAGGCGCATGCCGTAACAGGTGGCCCAATCCAGCAACAAGTGCAAGACCACCACGCCGGCCAGCGCCAGCAGCAAGGCGCGGCCGAGCGGGAAGGGACGCGAGGAGCGCGCCAGCCTCCGCCCCAGCGCGAACACCCCTACCACCGCCAGCGCCAGCACCGGGGCGAAGGCCAACGAATGGGTAAAGCCGCGGTGGTAATGGAGGAAGGCGGCGCTGGAGTCCGCCAGCGGCACGATGTCAATGTCCGGGGCGTTGCTCGCCAGCACCAGGATCCCGGTGGCGTAGGGGCCGGCGCGCTTCCCCAGCGCCCGGGAGGCAATAACAGCAGTCAGCGAGTGCGTCAGGTTGTCCATCAGCGTAGGCGCGACCCTTAGGTCGCCCGCCATCTATCGGCCCTGCCACTCACGGGCGACCTGAAGGTCGCCCCTACGGAACACCCAGCTATAATTGCATCAGAAGGCAATGAGCACAAACGTTCAGAAGGGAGTCGCCAGGGAGATCGCTGAGCTGCGCGAACAGATCCGCCGCTACGAGCACCTGTACTACGTCCTGGACCAGCCGGAGATCTCTGACGCCGAGTTCGACGCGCTCCTGAACCGGCTCAAGCGGCTGGAGGCCGAGCACCCCGAGCTGCTCACGCCGGACTCGCCCACGCAGCGGGTGGGCGGGCAGCCGCGCGAGGGCTTTGTCAAGGTGCAACACAGCCGGGTCATGCTCAGCCTGGACAACGCCTACTCGCCCGAGGAGCTGCTGGAATTCGACCGGCGGGTGCGGCAACTGGCGGGCCGCGAGCGCCTGGACTACGTGGGCGAGCTCAAGCTCGACGGGCTCAGCCTCGCCGTTCATTACCAGGACGGCCGCCTGGCCCGGGCCGTCACCCGCGGCGACGGCGTCACCGGCGAGGAAGTCACCGAGAACGCCCGCACCATCCGCTCGCTGCCGCTGGCGGTCGCCGCCGAGGTGGCCTGCAAGGCGGGGCTGGCCAACGGGTTCGAGGCCCGCGGCGAAGTGATCATGGGGGTGAAGGCCTTCCAGAAGCTGAACGCGCAGCGGGAGGCGCAGGGCCTGCCGCGCTTCGCCAACCCTCGCAACGCCGCGGCCGGCTCGGTGCGCGTGCTCGACCCCGGCATCACCGCCGAGCGCCGCCTCGATTTCTTCGCCTACGCCCTGCTGCGCGAGGGGCGCACGCCCTTGCCCGAACACCGCCAGGTGCTGGACACCCTGCAGGCGCTGGGGTTCAAGGTGAACCGGCACCGGCGCTACTGCCGCGACATCCACGAGGTGCTGGCCTTCATCGAGGAGTGGGAGCAGAAGCGGGAGAGCCTGGACTACGAGATTGACGGCGTGGTGGTGAAGGTGAACCCGGTGGCGCTGCACGAGGAGCTGGGCTCCACCGCCAAGGCGCCGCGCTGGGCCCTGGCCTACAAGTACGCGGCCCGGGCCGCAGAGAGCACCGTGCGCGACATCGTGGTCCAGGTGGGCCGCACCGGCGCCATGACCCCGGTGGCCGTGCTGGACCCGGTGCAGCTCGGTGGCGTCATCGTCAGCCGCGCCACCCTGCACAACGAGGACGAGATCGAGCGGCTGGGGCTGATGATCGGCGACCGCGTCCAGGTCGAGCGCGGCGGCGACGTGATCCCAAAGGTGGTGCAGGTGAACCGGGAGGCGCGCGCCGGCCGCCAGGGCGAACTGCGCCAGTTCCAAATGCCCGACTGCTGCCCCGTCTGCCACGGCCGCGTCGTGCGCCAGGAAGGCGAGGCGGCCTGCCGCTGCCTCAATACCAGTTGCCCCGCCCGCCTCAAGGAAACCATCCTCCATTTCGCCTCCCGCAAGGTCATGGACATTGACGGCATGGGCGAAGCGTTGGTGGACCAGTTGGTGGACAAGGGACTGGTGGGCAGTATCGCCGACCTCTACCACCTCACCCATGAGCAACTGATGGCGCTGGAGCGCATGGGCGACAAGTCAGCCCGGAACGTGCTCGGCGAAATCCAGGAAAGCAGGAAGCTGCCCCTCGCCCGCGTCATCTTCGGCCTGAGCATCCCCCAGGTCGGCGAGCGGCTGGCCCGTACCCTGGCCGAGCACTTCGGCTCCCTGGACGCGCTGCTGAACGCCTCCCTTGAGGAGCTGCAACAGGCGCCGGATGTGGGACCCAAGGTGGCCGAGAGCATCCGGCAGTTCTTCGAGGAGTCCCGCAACCGGGAACTGATCGAGCGCCTGCGCAAAGTTGGGCTGCAGTTTGAAGAGGCGGAGCGGCACAAGGCCCCCGGGTTGCTGGCCGGCAAGACGTTCGTGCTGACCGGAACGCTCGGGAAACACACGCGAGAGGAAGCCCAGCGGCTCATCGAGGAGGCGGGAGGCAAGGTCACCTCCTCGGTGAGCAAGAAGACCGACTACGTGGTGGCGGGCGCCGACCCGGGTTCCAAGCTCGACAAGGCCCGCGCCCTGGGCCTCAAGGTCCTGGACGAAACCGAATTCGACCGCCTGCTTGGCGGGTAGCGGCGGCGTCACGCCGCCGGATTGAGCGGAGACGCGCGGAAACCTGCTACAATACCAAGCGGGGCAAGCCGGCTGCGTGGTCGCTGTCGGCTCCGGCGCGGGCGGCCGCAAGGCCAACGGCGCCGGGCGGATGGAGGAAAGTCCGGACTCCGCAGGGCAGCGTGCTGGCTAACGGCCAGGGGGTCTCGCTCAAAGCGGGACTCACGGAAAGTGCCACAGAAAAGATACCGCCCCGCTCTGCGGGGTAAGGGTGAAAAGGTGCGGCAAGAGCGCACCGCGTTCCGGGTGACCGGAATGGCAAGGTAAACCCCACGCGGAGCAAGACCAAATAGGAGAGGAGGACTGGCCCGGTCCGCCCACCCCGAGCGATCGGGGCACTCTCGGGTAGGTCGCTTGACCCCGCCAGCAATGGCGGGGCTAGAGGAATGATCACGGCCCGAAAGGGCACAGAATCCGGCTTATAGGCCGGCTTGCCCGCAATGGATTAACAGCCAGCAAGTCAGGGGTCGGAAGTCCGGAAGCGATTTCTGGCTCCTGGCTTTTCCTTTTTCTTCTGTAAACATGACCTGGAGAATCGTCCTGCTGGCGCTGCTGCATGGGTCGGCTTGGTACCTGGCGGCCCAGAACACGTCCCCCGCCGCGTACCAGGAACTGGCGCGCGACATCTTCAAGGAACTGATCGGCATCAACACCACGGACTCTTCGGGGAGCACCACCAGAGCCGCTGAGGCCATGGCTGCCCGGCTGAGAGCCGCGGGGTTTGCGGACCAGGACGTGAAGGTGCTGGGGCCGCACCCGCGCAAAGGCAACCTGGTGGCGCGGCTGCGCGGCGCAGGCGCGCGCAAGCCCATCCTGCTCCTGGCGCACCTGGACGTAGTGGAAGCGCGCCGCCAAGACTGGTCGGTGGACCCCTTTACGCTCCTGGAGCGCGACGGCTTCTTCTACGGACGGGGCACCGGCGATGACAAGGCTATGGCCGCCGTCTGGATCGCCAACCTGATCCGCTACAAGCAGGAAGGCTTTCGCCCCGACCGCGACCTGATCGTCGCCCTGACCGCCGACGAGGAGGTCACCAGCGAGTACAACGGCGTGGACTGGCTGCTCAAGAATCACCGCGAGCTGCTCGAGGCCGACTTCTGCCTGAACGAGGGTGGCGGCGGCCAGATTAAGAGCGGCCGCTACATCCTGAACAAGGTCCAGGCCAGCGAGAAGGTGTTTCAAAGCTTCCGGCTGGAGGTGAAGAACCCGGGAGGCCACAGCTCGCTGCCGGTCAAAGACAACGCCATCTACCGGCTGGCGGAAGGGCTGACGCGCCTGGCGAAATTCGACTTCCCCGTGGAGTTGAACGAGGTCACCCGCAATTTCTTCGCGCGCATGGCTGCCCTGGAGGAGGGGCAGTTGGCCGCCGACATGAAGGCGGCCGCCCGGACGCCGCCCCAGGCCTCGGCCGTCGCCCGCCTGTCGCGCTCGGCATTCTACAACGCGCAGATGCGCACCACCTGCGTGGCCACTCTGCTGGAGGGCGGGCATGCCGAGAACGCTCTGCCGCAGAGCGCGCGGGCGGTGG
>CAYVGN010000054.1:7972-11412 GCA_964451215.1 uncultured Acidobacteriota bacterium | reverse complement strand
GCCTTGACTAACGATGATATTGGTGCCGCCAGGCCCGGCAGCAGCCACAGCGGCGCCACCGCAGCCGGCCAGAGCAGCACCAGTAGCGCTACCGTAATCGCCGACGCCAGGGTGCCCGGCCCGGCGGGGAAATAGCCGGCGCCGAACCACGTCCCCACCCACAGGGCCGCGCGCCGGGCCGGCCCGCTGTTTCTGTTCGACTCGCCGACCGCGCACCGCCGGGCCGCCGGGCGACTATTCATCACTCGCTCTTCTCTCCTCGACCGCCTGTCTCTCTTCCTCGGTCAGCGGCGAGGGAATGACGTACCGTTCCAGGGCCCAGTTGCCCAGATCGAGCAGGCGGCACCGCTGGCTGCAAAAGAGAGCCAGCCCGCTGGCCAGGTCAACTTCCTTCTTGCAGATCGGGCAGCGGATCGTCCCCATCTTGCCTTTACCCGGCTCGCCCGGCGGCCGGTTTATCTCGCCGTTGCCGCGGGGCGGCACAAGGCCGCCCTCTCCCGCTGCTCCCCGGGCACAATCTTTCCGATCAGGTCGTAGTCAAGCGCCTCGGTGATCCGGACCCGGACAAACGACCCGGGCTCCGGCGGCGCCCCCTCGAGGTCGTTGACCAGCACCTTGCCGTCAATCTCCGGGGCCTGGGTGGGAAGCCGGCCCTCCCAGAGCAACTCGGTCTCCCGCGACACCCCCTCGAAGAGCAAGTCGCAGGTGCGCCCAACCAGCGCCCGGTTCTTGCGCTGCGAGATCTTGCGCTGCAGAGCCATCAGCCGGCGCCGCCGGTTGTGAATGGTGCGCGCGTCCAGCTTGCCGTCCAGTTCGTAACTGGGCGTCCCCTCTTCGTCGGAGTAGGCGAAGACACCGAGGCGGTCGAACTGGGCTGCCTCCACGAACCGGCAAAGCTCCTCGAAGCCGGCTTCTGTTTCGCCGGGGAAGCCGACGATCATCGAAGTCCGGATGGCCACGCCGGGGACGGCACGCCGGATGCGCTCCAGCAGCTTTAGGAACTGGTCGCCGTTCTGGCCGCGCCGCATGCGCTTCAGGATGCGCCCGCTGGCGTGCTGCAGCGGGATGTCCAGGTACCTGACCAGCGCCGGGAAGGCAGCCACGGTGTCGAGCAGCCGCGGCGTGATCCGGTTGGGGTAGGAGTAGAGGAAGCGGATCCAGCCGGCCCCGCGGTCCGCCACAGCCGACGCCAGCCGCTCCAGCAGCAGAGGCAGGCCGTCGTTGATCCCCAGGTCCTGGCCATAGGAGGTGGTGTCCTGGCCGATCAGGTTGATTTCGCGGACGCCCCTTGGCCTCGGCCACCACCGACTCCAGCCGGCGGCTGCGGAACGGGCCGCGCAGCTTGGGAATGATGCAGAAGCTGCAGGGGTGGTCGCAGCCCTCGGTGATCTTCACGTAGGCGGTGTGGGGCGGGGTGGAAAGAATCCGCGGCGTGGCTTCGTGGTACAGGTAGGGTTCCAGCACGGACAGCGCCCTCGGCAACCCCGCCGGCCCCTCCCCGCAGGCGCTCACGATGCGCTCCACCTCGTTGGTGCCGATCACCGCGTCCACCTCGGGGATCTCCTTGCGGATCTGATCGCGGTAGCGCTCGACCAGGCAGCCGGCTACCACCAGCCGGCGCGCTGAGCCCGACCTCTTCCATTCGGCCATCTCCAGGATGGCGTCCACTGACTCCTTCTTGGCGGGGTCAATAAAGCTGCAGGTGTTGACGACGAGGACTTCGGCCTCCCCGGCGCGCGGCGTCAATTCGTAGCCGCCGTGCGCCAGCAACCCCATCATCACCTCGGTATCCACGAGGTTCTTGGCACAGCCCAAGCTTACGAAGCCGACTTTAGGCAACAGAAACCTCGGATCAGAAGTGGCGGCAATGCCTGAACAACAATCCTAGCACACGGCCTTGGAGTATGGCCTGCGGTGGCGCACCGCAACTTTCTCACCACAAGAATCGCCCAACCGCAAGTCTAGCGATGGCTCTATGCCGCCAGCTCGCGTGTTCTCAGTGGCGGTGGCGGGATAAACCCCCGCTACATCCTGCGTTGCGCTTGGCGGAGGCGTTCCAGCAGGCGGTAGAGGCTCGGCACCAGTTCGGTGGCGCCGCCGAAGCGCGCGCGCTCGTAGTGCATGGTGAACTCGCCGACCAGCGGGGCCAGCGCCGGATCGCGCACGGTGGGCACGAACTCGCCGGGAGACATCGAGGGCAGCTTGTGATAGCCCCGGCGCGCCAGGAACTCCAGCAGGCGCTCGTAGGCGATGGTGGCGTCGCGGGGGCTGGCCCGGCCGGCGCGGCTTCGCGCTTGCGAGGCGCCCCGCCGCCACAGCAACAGCAACTGTCCCCAACTCAGAAAAAGCATCAAGCCCAGGCCCAGGCCGGCGATCAGCGCGGGCAGAATGGCCGGGTTCGACTTCAGCGCGGCGTGCCATCTCCGGACCCAGCCAGCCAGCGCCCGATACCGCTTGGTTATGTAGAGCTGGCTCTGGGCGGTGGCCCGGCGCGAAGCGCGATCCAGATTCCGCGCCAGCGTGAACTGCCGGGCGAAATCGTAGTTGACCACCCAGTCCACCCAGAACGACTGCAGCGCGTCCAGCCACAGGCTCAGCCGGTTCCCGCTGGAGCGGGCCTCGGTGCCGGCCGACGGGGTGGGGTCGAAGGTCACCCAGCCGTAGGCGGGGAAATAGGCCTCCACCCAGCTATGGGCCTCGCTGGCCCGCACCAGGTAAAGCCCGGAGATGTCGTTGTATTCGCCGGGCAGGAAGCCGTTGACCAGCCGCGACGGGATACCCAGCAGGCGCAGCATGATGGTCATGGCCGAGGCGAAGTACTCGCAGTGGCCGCGGCGCTGCTCGAACAGGAAGCCAGCGATGGGATCGTCGCCGGTGAAGGGCATGTCCAGCGTGTAACCGTAGTTGGCGCGCAGGTGCTCCTGGAGCAGGCGGGCGCGGTCGAAGTTGTTGGTGGCGGAGGCGGTCAGTTGCCGGGCCAGTTCGCCGACCCGCGGGTCCAGTTTCGGCGCCTGCAGGTAGGAGGAAAGCAAGATGCCACCGATGCGCGCCGGGTACTCGGCAGGTGCCCGGCGCAACTGCTCGGCGGTGGGCTCGGCCACGTTGGACCAAGCGTCGTAGCGCATGGCGGCGAAGCTGCGGTCGCGCAGCAGCACCGCGTCGTTGCCGTCCATCTCCAGCAGGCGGAACCGCCCGGCCACCCCCTCGGCCACCGGGATCAGGAACAGGTGCTCGGCGGAAATAGGCTCCAGATAGACGGAGTAGGCCAGCCAGCGCGGGCGGACGTCGGACGGCCGTGGCTCGCCGCGCTCCCGGCGGCGCAGCGCGAACCCCACCATCCCCGCCTGGCTGGGGTCACCCGACTGCAACGGCATCCCCGGCAGCACCGTGGTGCCGGGCAGTGGGTTGTACCAGCGCCGCCCGTCGAACAGCGTCAGGGC
>CAYVGN010000054.1:2339-7962 GCA_964451215.1 uncultured Acidobacteriota bacterium | reverse complement strand
GCTGGTGCTCTTCTTGATGCTGCCGATCTCGCCCAGCCGGACGTCGTCGGAAAAGCCGCCGATCTGCTGCGTCTTCGGCGCAAAACGGCTCAGGTAGCCGGTGGTGAAGCGGGGGATGAAGAAGAAGATCAGGCCGGCCAGCAGCAGGATGCTGAGGCCCACCACGCCGGAAGTCACCCCCAACCCGCGCAGCAGCGGGCGCCCTGCCACCTCGGCCGGGTTCGCCGCCCGCCGGTAGGACCGGCGGATCTCGTAGCTGGTAAAGGTGGCGATCCCCAACAGCAGGAAGACCATGAACAGCCCCAGGAAGCTGGTGTCGATGGTCAGGATGGCCGCCAGCAGCATTTGCAGGAATGCCAGCAGGCTCAGGTAGAGGTAGTCGCGGTTGGTGCGTGCCGAAAACAGCTTGACCACCAGGATGAAGAACACCATGTGCCCGGTGGCGTCCACGAACGATCGCGAGATGAGGACGTAGTCCAGCAGGTAGAAGAAGAAATAGCTGATCGTCAGGCGGTTGACGGTGGAAGGCGCGAGCGAGAAGCGCGACAGGCCGAGGAAACCCAGCGCCCGCAGCGCCAGGGCGGCGGCCACCAGCAGCACGGTCGGCGCGTCCAGCTTGCCAGTGGCGGCCGCCGTGACGAAGCCCGTGGACACAAACAGGAACAGCGACAGTTCAAAGAAGTAATCAACGGCCTGCCGGCCCTGGGCAACCCCGTTTCGCATTCGCTCTATGTTACCGCTTCCCCGCTTCTGTCAGAAAGAATCCACAGATTTCGCAGATTTCGCAGATTCGCTGCAGCGAACAGTCGGAGCGCTTTTCGTACCTGTGCAAAGCTCATTAGCACCTACCACCGGCCGCCGGACACCTGTTACACTTCGTTAGTACAATGTCCCACTGGAGTTCGAGCTTGCCCAGTCTGAAAAGAGTGTGCGCGTCCCTGGCCTTGCTGTCCGGCTGCTGGTTGAGCCTTGCCTCCTGCTCGGGTTCGAACCCCTCCCAGGGGCGCAACGCGGGGCAGGGCAGGAACGGCAAGCCGATTCCGGTGCGGGTCATGCGGGTGAAGACCGTCGAGATCGAGCGGCGCGTGGAGACGGTGGGCACGCTGCAGGCCTTCGAAGAGGTCACCATCAGTTCAGAGGCGGAGGGGCGTGTCACCGAGGTGCTGGTGGATCTGGGCGACCGGGTCCGGCGGGGGCAGACGCTGTGTACCATCCATCCCGAGGAGCAGCAATACGCCGTGGCGCAGCAGGAGGCGCAGTTGCGGCAGGCGCTGGACCGGCTGGGCCTGAAGAGCGAAACCGACCAGGTGAAGGACATTCACAGCGTGCCGGAGGTGCGCAAGTCGGCCGCCGACCTGTACGAGGCGGAGCAGCGTTACAACCGTACCCGCGAACTGGTGGCCCAGCAGATTGCTTCCCGCCAGGACCTGGACCAGGCCGAGTCGCGGTACAAGGCCGCGCTGGCCAACCACGAGTACACGCTGCACCAGGTCCAGAACCTGATCTCGCAGGTGGCGCAGTTCCGCGCCGCCCTGGCCCTGGCTCGCAAGCGCCTGCGCGACACCACCGCGGAAGCTCCCTTCCCCGGCTCGATCAAGGAGCGGCTGGTGCACCTCGGGCAGTATGTGAAACCCCAGACACCCCTCTATGTGCTGGTGAACAGCGACCCGCTCCGCCTGCGCGCCGACGTCCCGGAGAAGATGGCTCCCTGGGTGAGGGTGGGAAACGCGGTCGAGGTCCGGGTGGAGGCGCATCCAGACCGCACCTTCACCGGCAGGGTGTCGCGAGTCAGCCCGGCCGTGGATGAACAGAAGCGCACCTTCGCCATTGAGGCCCTCATCCCCAACGGCCAGGACCTGCTGCGCCCCGGCTTCTATGGCAAGGCGACGGTCCAGACGCTGAAGCGCGACCGGGTGCTGAGCGTGCCCGTGGCCGCTGTCCTTTACACCTACGGCACCAACAAGGCGTTCGTCGTCGAGAGCGGCAAGGTGGCGGCCCGCGACCTCAAGCTGGGTGAGCGCAGCGGGACCGAGGTGGAAGTGGTCGAGGGGCTGCAGGGCGAAGAAGTGGTGGCCGTCTCTGAGCTCGACCGGCTCGACAACGGTACTCCCATCGTCCCCCTGGAGAAATAATTGGCCGTAGGGGCGCGCCTTGTGCCCGGCCGAGCGAGCGGGCGCCCATAAAGGGCGCCCCTACATCGGGCCGCAGACGGAAATTTTCAGGGCAGAAACCCAGAGGACCAGAGAGAATGCAAAGAAAAACGTTTGTTGTTCTTCTCTGCGCTCTCTGCGTGTCTGTGGCGAGCGGCACCAGCCGGGCGCAGGAGGCGCGGCTGGTGGTCAGCGTCGCCAACCAGTTCGGCTTCCCGGTCACCGACCTGACGGCGCAGGATTTCACCGTGACCGTGGACAAGGCGGCGCGGCCGGTGACGGCGGCCCGCTACCAGAAGGACACGCTGGCCGACATCGTCCTGCTGCTCGACACCAGCGAAGTGGGCGCCCCGTTGCGCGCCGAGATCCAGCACGTCGCCGCGCTCCTCATCAACCGCCTGGGCGAGAAAGACCAGATGGCCATCATCGGCTACGCCATCTCCGCCGACCTGGTGCAGGAGTTCACCAACAGCAAGACGCTGCTGAAGCGGGCGGTGGCCGGCCTCAAGTACGGCAACCGCCCCGCCCTGCTCGACGCCATGTACGCCGCCCTGAACGGGGCCTTTGAGCAGGCTGCCGGGCGCCGCATCCTGGTGGTGATCTCCAGCGGCCTGGACTGGCGCAACAAGGTAGACCGCCGCGAGGTGATCGCCAGCGCCCGGCGCAACCAGGTCTCCGTCTTCGCCATCTCCTTTGCCGGTGACGGCGACCTGGAGAAGATCGCCGAGCAGACCGCCGGGCACTTCTACCGCGGCAGGGAACTCAAGCAGATCCAGCAACTGGCGGAGAACCTGGCGAGCGCCTTCCGGGGCCATTACGAGCTGGCGCTTCCGGGCCCCCCGCCCGAAACCGGCAGGCTGAAGGTGGAAGTGACCCGCGGCGAGAAGATGCGCGTCGGCTGCCGCCTGGCCCCCTGATTGGCTGCGGGACGCGCCTCCAGGATCAGCCGAGCAGGCTGAGGAAGTGGGTGAAGAGGCGGGTGGTGCGGGCCGAGAGGGCGGCCAGGCTGGGGCGGAAGCGCCGGACAGCCAGCGCCTCGCGCGCCCCCTCCATCACCTCGTAGGCCACCGGGACCACCAGCAGCGTCAACAGCAGGCAAAGCGTCTGGCCGCCGATGATCGTTACCGCGATCGCCGAGCGCTGCGCCGAACCCACCCCGATGCCCAGCGCCGTGGGAATCAGGCCGGCCACGATGGAGAAGGTGGTCATCAGGATGGGGCGGAGCCGGACGTGGTTGGCCTCGATGATGGCCTCGCGCAACGGGACCCCGCTGGCGCGCAGCCGGTTGGTGTAGTCAATCTGCAGGATGCCGTTCTTCTTTACGATACCCAGCAGGAGCAGCACCCCCAGCGCGCTCCACAGGTTCAGCGACCGCCCGGTCACCCACAGCGAGAACAGGGCGAAGGGGATGCTCAGCGGCAGCGTCAGCATGATGATGAAGGGGTGCAGGAGGCTCTCAAACTGGGCGGCCAGGACCATGTACATGAAGATGGAGGCCAGCAACAGGGCCATCAGCAGGTTCTTGCTGGTCTCGTCCATGATCTTGACCTGGCCGGAGAAGCGGCTGGCGTAGCCGGGCGGCAGCGACACCTTGCGGACGGTGGCCAGCGTGACACGGGCGGCCGCGTCCAGCGCCGCCCCCGGTGCCACGTTGGCCGAAACGCTGGTGGAGAACTGGCGGTTGTAACGGTCGATGCGCACCGGCCCGGCGCCTCGCTCGACTGTGGCGATGGAATCCAGCCGCACCTGGCCCAGCCGGCTGGAAGGCAGGATCAGCCGGGCCAGCATCTCCGGGTTGTCGCGCTGCTCGGGCAGCAGTTGCATGGTGACCGGGTACTGCTCGCTGCCCTCCTTGTAGGTGGAGATCTCGTCCTCGCCTGACATCAGCAGGCGCACGGCGCTGGCCACGTCGGCCACCCGCACGCCCAGGTCGCTGGCGCGCTGCCGGTCAATCTTCACCTGCAGCTCGGGGTTGTTGAGGTTCAACCCGACGTCCACGTCCTTCAGCGCCGGCTCCTTCTTCATCTCGGCGGCAATGCGCTTGGAGAGGCCGGCCAGTTCCTCCAGCTGCGGCCCCATCACGTTCAGCCGGATGGGGAACCACATCTCGCCCGTGCCCAGAGCCGTGGGCATGACCACGCGGCTGCGGACGCTGGGGTAATCGGTCATCACCCGGCGCGCCAGCTCGCCGACGCCCTCCGAATCCAGCCGGCGCTCATCGGGCGGCACCAGATGCACGTAGACGTGCGCGTGTCCCACGCGCTCCACCGCCGAGGGGTAGACGAAGCTGACCCCTGGCAGCTTCTCCATTTTTCCGGCGATCTCCTTCAGCGGCCGCACTGTCCCCTCGTAGGAAATGCCCTCGGGGAAGTCGGTTACCACCTGGAACTCGCTCTGGTCGTCCAGCGGGATCCAATCCTGTCCCACCAGCTTGTAGAGCACGATGCTGGAAGCCAGCGTCCCCAGGCAGATGGCCAGGATGGCGAAGCGGTGGGCGAGCGACCACTCCAGGACGCGGCCGTAGAAGCGGTCTATCACCCGGAAGAACCGGGATTGCTTGGAGCGTGCGTGCGGATGGCGCGGCTGCCCGTCCCCCTCCGCGTTTTCCCTGCGCTTCAGCAGCAGCGAGCTCATCATAGGGGTCAGGGTGAAGCTGACCAGCAGCGAGACGGCGATGGCCATGGCCATGGTCCAGCCGAACTGGTTCACGAAGCGCCGGGCGTAGCCGGTCATGAAGGCGATGGGGATAAAGATAATGACCAGCGAAAGGGTGGTGGCCATCACCGCCAGCCCGATCTCCTTGGTGGCGTCCACGGCGGCGATCTTCGGCACGTAGCCCTTCTCCTCGACGAAGCGGTAGATGTTTTCGAGCACGATAATGGCATCGTCAATGACGATGCCCACCGCCAGGGTCAGCCCCAGCAGCGTCATGTTGTTCAGGGTGAAGTCCATGTACCGCATCAAGGTGAAGGTCGTGATGATGCTGGTGGGGATGGCCAGGGCGGCGATGAAGACGGTGCGCAGGTTGCGGATGAACAGCAGCACCACCAGGCTGGCCAGCAGGCTGCCCAGCAGCAGGTGCTCTTCCAGCGAAGCCACCGAGGCCTTGATGAACACCGAGTCGTCGCGAATGATCTCCAGGCGCACCCCCGAGGGCAGGGTGCGCTCGATCTGCCGCAGTTTTTCCTTGACCGCGTCCACGATCTTCACGGTGTTCATGCCCGATTGGCGCCGCACCTCGAGCACCACCGCTTCGCGGCCGTTGATGGCGGCGTAGGTGCGCAGTTCGCCGTAGCCGTCCTCGGCCCGGCCGATGTCGCGCAGGCGCACCGGCGCGCCCTTGATGTTGGCGACGATGATCTCGCTGAACTGCTCGGCGGCGTCAATGCGGCCGAGCGTGCGCACGCCGAACTCGCTGTCGCCGCGCACCAGGCGCCCGCCGGGCGCCTCCACATTTTCCTGCACCACCGCCC
>CAYVGN010000054.1:0-2329 GCA_964451215.1 uncultured Acidobacteriota bacterium | reverse complement strand
GGTGCACGAGCAGGTAGCCCGCATCCAAGTGCAGCACGATGTACTTGGCCCGGCGGCTGAGGCGGGCGACGCCCTGGCCCACGATGGCCCGGCGAACGCAGCGCGGGCTGGGCTGGACCTGCTGGGGGGTGAAGCCGTAGGCCGACATTCGGTCGGCGTCCAGCAGGATGCGTATCTGCCGCTCACGCCCGCCGGTCAGCGACACCTCGCCCACGCCGTCCACCGTCTCCAGCACCCGCCGAATCTGCTTGTCGGCGATCTCGGTCAGCTCGCGCAGGTTCCGCTCGCCGGCCACGGCGATGGAGATGACCGGGAAGGAGTCGGGATCGGCCTTCTGGATGACCGGCGGCAGGACGTTGGGAGGCAGGTTGCGCATCGCCCCCGCCACCTTCTCGCGCACGTCCTGGGCGGCGGACTCGATGTTGCGGTCCAGCACGAACTGGCAGAACAGCCGGGCGCTGCCTTCCGTGGTCCAGGCGCGCAACTCGTCCAGGCCGCTGATGGAACTGATGGCTTCCTCCAGCGGCATCACCACCTGGGTGGTCACCTCTTCGGGGGTCGCCCCCGGCAGGCGCACGAACACGTACACGGTCGGCTGGTCGGCCTTGGGGAACAGGTCCACGCCCAGGTCCCGGAAGGAGAACAGGCCCAGCGTGACCAGGAACGAAATCAGCATCACCGCGAATACCGGGCGCCGGACGCAGATTTCCGACAGCTTCATGGCTTTAGAATTGTAGCGAGGCTTCAGGCTTCAGGCTACAGGCTTCAGACCGAAGGAATCAGAACGGCGACCGGCCGCGGCGAGCTCGCGGCTCTGAGCGGACAAGGCTTCCACGGCCGCTGCTTCTTCGGGTACCATCAATTCTCTATGCGTGCGAAAGCCGTCTTCGTCCTGTTCATCCTCCGCTTATGCCTGGGGCCCGCGTGGGCAGACATCTCGCCCGAACGCTACCTGGAGCACGTGAAGGCGTTGGCCAGCGACAAGTACAAGGGCCGGGGCAACGACCTGCCGGAACTGCAACTGGCCGCCCGCTACCTGGCCGACAAGTTCCGTGCCTGCGGGCTGAAGCCGATCAGCGGCAGCTATTGCCAGAAGTTCCGGGCTACCACCGGGACCACCATCGGCCCCAACAACAGCCTCTCCGCCACCCTGCCTTCCGGCGCAGTGTCCTATCGGAGCGGCAGCGACTTCGTCCCCTTGGGAATCAGCGACCCGGGCAAGGTGTCGGGCAAGCTGGTCTTCGCCGGCTATGGGATCACCGCCGAGGCTTACAGGTACGACGACTACGCCCACCTGGACGTGAAGGGGAAGATCGTGCTGGCGCTGCGGCACGAGCCGCAAGAGCAGGACGAGAAGAGCGTCTTTCAGGGCAAAGACCTGACACCGCACGCGCGCATCGTAGAGAAGGCGATCAACGCCCGCATGCACGGCGCCGTGGCCTTTATCCTGGTCACGGACCCCAATGGGCACGAGGGCGAGGAGGACGCCTTCTTGAAGCCGGACGCGCTCATGGGCCCCGAGCACCTCGGCCTGCTGGCCCTGCAGGTGAAGCGCCAAGTGGCCGACGCTTGGGTGGGGACCGCCGGCAAGAACCTGAAGGACCTGCAGGCGGCTATTGACCGCGACCTGTCCAACCAGTCGCTGGCGCTGGCGGTTGAACTGGAGATCAACCTGGACGTGGCGCGGCGCACGCGGGAGCTGGAGAACGTGGTCGGCATGCTGCCCGGAAACGACCCGGCGCTGCGCGACCAGGTGATCGTAATCGGCGCGCACTACGACCACCTGGGCCTGGGCGGCCGGCACTCCATGGCACCCAAGCTGGAAGGGCAGGTGCACTACGGCGCCGACGATAACGCCTCGGGCGCCGCCGGCGTGCTGGAACTGGCCTGCGACCTGGCCCGCTCGGCCAGGCAGTTGAAGCGCAGCATCCTGTTCCTGGCCTTCGCCGGCGAGGAACTGGGCCTGCTGGGCTCCTCCCACTACACCAAGAACCCGCTGGTTACTCTCGACCGGACCGTGGCCATGATCAACCTGGACATGATCGGCCGGCCGCGAGACCGCAAGATCTACGTGGGCGGAGTCGGCACGGCCAAGGAGTTCCGTAGCCTGCTCGAGGAGGAAAACAAGGCAGTCAACCTGAACCTGGCCTTCTCCACCACCGGCTTCGACTCCAGCGACCACACTTCGTTCAACGCCGGTCAGGTCCCCGTGCTGTTCTTCTTCTCCGGGCTCCACGGTGACTACCACCGGCCGAGCGACACCTGGGAGAAGATCAATGCCACCGATGCCGCCGACGTGCTGCGGTTGGCCGAGCGGGTGGCGTTGCGG
>CAYVGN010000053.1:9975-11451 GCA_964451215.1 uncultured Acidobacteriota bacterium | reverse complement strand
CCGGCTCCATCACCTTCCAGCTCGGCTCCGGCCGCTACTCTTTCCGCCTCACCGGTATGTAAGAGCGTATTCGCCCCAGTCTCCGCTGCTACTGCTCGGTGCCCAGAAACGCGGTCGTTTTCTCTTGACAGGGCTGCCGCCGCGGTGTATCGATGTGCGACCAGGCGCAAAAGTTCTTCGCATTCCGAAAATGCGCTCCGCCTGGTGATTTTCTCCCCAGGGAGGTTCGGAATGTCCTCCACAAGCAAACTCTCCATTCTCGCCGCCGCCCTCTTCGTCTTCGCTCTTAGCGGCACGGCGCAGGTGACCACCGCAACGATTTACGGCCGGGTGCTGGATCCCTCCGCGGCCGTGGTCCCGGAGGCGAATGTGACAGCTACCAACGTCCTTACCGGGCTGGTGAAATCGGCGACGACGAACGAGCGGGGTGAGTTCGCTATCACCTTTCTTCCGGTCGGGACGTACACGATCTCTGTACAGCGTGACGGGTTCAAGACCTATACCGAGACCGGCCTGGAACTGTCCTCGGGACAGAAGGCGAATCTGGCGTTTGTACTGCAAATGGGATCCGCCGCCGAGACCGTGACGGTTACCTCGGAAGTGCCGCTGCTGAATGCAGTCAACGCCCAGCAGGACATCCATCTCGGCGCCCGGCAGGTGAGAGATTTGCCGGTGATGAACCGGGACATTACGAAGATCCTGACGCTGGGCACAGGAACCGGATCCGACGGCACCGCGATCACGATCAACGGCCTTGCTCCGCTTGGCTTCACCTTCACAGTCGACGGTGTCGATGCCTCCTCCGACACTGACAACCCATCGCTTTCACTTTATCAAAACATCAACCTGATCAAGGGCATCAGCATGGAGGCGGTGAGGGAAGTGCAGGTTTCGAAGAACATTTTCTCCGCGGAGATCGGCAATTCGCTGTCGGGTAACGTGAACATCATCGCCAAGGGCGGGACGAACGCATACCACGGCAGCGTTTTTGAGAATTACGAATCGGGAGGGTTGAGGGCGGTCAACCACCTGGTCGCTGCCAAGTCCCCCTCGGTCTTTCATCAGTTTGGCGGTTCGTTCGGGGGGCCGATCGTTCGAGACAAGCTCTTTTTCTTCACGGCCTATGAAGGGTACCGCTTTACGGGAAAGACCCCGTTGACCGGACAAGTTCCGTCGCTGTGGGTACGCCAGCAAATCGTGAATGCCCTTCCTGCCGCCAAAGCGTACTTCGATCTCTGGCCGGCCCCCACCGGCGGGGAGAAGCCCGGCGACATGGTGGGTAATTTCTTCGGAAACGGGGACGAAAAGCTTCGGGACAACCACCTTGTTGTGCGGGGCGACTATCACCTGAGCCAGAACACCCTGGCCATGGTTCGCTACGTCCGGGGCCGCCCGCTGCGCGCCATTCCCCGCCTGGCGGTTGGCAACCCGCGCACCTGGGAAGGCCTGAACGAAAACGTCGCTGCCACGCTGAGC
>CAYVGN010000053.1:0-9965 GCA_964451215.1 uncultured Acidobacteriota bacterium | reverse complement strand
GAGCCGGGTCTGGACGCCAAAGGTGACGTCGGAAACCAGGTTCGCCTACAACCAGGCGGACCTGGAGCGCGTGGACGGGCAATATGCCGCCAACCAGATCCCCACGGTGGCGGGTGCCGGTCTTCCGAGCAGCAGCGCGGAGCTTTTTACGAGGAAGGGGCACACGATATCATTCGAGCAACACTTTTCCCAGACGCGCGGCAGGCATGCCTTGAAGTACGGAGGTTTGCACCGAACACGCGTTTCGCGCCGGTCGGGAGCAGAGGTGCCGATTTACACGTTTTCCAACCTGGACAGTATCCTGGCGAACCAGCCAAGCTCTGCTGCGTTCAAATTCCTGAACAAGGAGTACGAGCTCCGCCAGTGGGTGATGGGCTTCTTTGTGCAGGACGACGTTCGCGTCACGCCCAAGTTTATGGCCAATCTGGGGCTTCGCTGGGACTTCTCGTCGGTGCCCAAGGAAAGAGACGGCCGGTTCTTCAACCGTGACGGGATGTTTGGACCCTACCTGGATCCGGACAGCCCCTTCCAGTCACACTTCAACATGTTCTCGCCGCGCGTGGGCTTCGCTTACAGTCTCAACAACAAGACGGTGCTCCGCGCCGGCGCCGGCGTTTTCTTCATCCCGTTTAACCTCACGGCCGGCCCCGCGGGGCAGATCCGCAACAGCCTGACCGAGCCGCGAACGGCAAGCTTGTCCGCGCTCCAGGCAAGGACGCTGGGTGTCCGCTACCCAGCTTCAAACCAGTCTGTCCTGCCCTTGATTCAGGCGAGCGAAATTGATGGCTCGCACGCCATCGACCCGAACATCGAGCAGGCCTACAGCATGCAGTGGACCTTTGGCATCCAGCGGCAACTGAGCGAGAGCCTCGTATGGGATGTCTCGTATGTTGGGAACGGAGCCAGGAAGCTGGTCTATGTGCCCACCGTGAACCGCGCCGACCGGATCACCGGGTTGCGCGCCAACGAGAAGTTCACTGAATTCCGCTACTATTCGAGCGCCGATAACAGCTCCTACAACAGCCTGCAGACCACCCTCAAGAAGCGTTTCTCGCGCAGTTTTCAGTTCAACACGGCCTATACCTGGGCCAGCAACCTGTCTTATTTCCAGAGCAACCTGGACTGCTGCGGGGAGGTAGAGAATCCCCAGGAGCTCGATGATCTCCGTTCGAATCACGGCCCGACACCCTACATGGTGCGGCACCGCTTCACCACGGACTTCCTCTACCAACTGCCGGCGGGTAAGGGTTGGAACAGGGCGGCGAGGCACATCCTCGGCGGCTACGAGGTGAGCGGAGTGTTCACTGCCAGCACGGGTACCCCTTTGCTGGTGTATCAGAGCGGCAGCGGTGTCGGCGCCCGGCCGGACATCGCTCCCGGTTTCACCCACGAGACGGCGGTCCTGGAGGGCGCGGCCATGCAGCGGCCGGATGGCCAATATCAGTACCTCCTCCGGGAAGCCTTTGTACAGATTCCGATCATTTCCAGGAGCGGCCGATCGGCGCGGCCGGGCAACCTCGGACGAAGGTCGATTTTCGGCCCGGGCGGATGGGGTCTGGATCTCGCGCTTTCCAAGAGCATTTTCGTGCGGGAGCAGCACCGGCTGCAGCTTCGCGTCGACCTGTTCAACGCGCTGAACCACACCACGTTCAGCGGAGTCCAGACCGACGTCCGCTCCAACAAGTTCGGGCAGATCACGGGGGTCGCGCCGGGTCGCGTAGCGCGACTCATCGTGCGCTACGAGTTCTAATCAGAAGCTGTTTCACGGCCAGGCGCAGGAGACGGCTGCGAAAGAGCCGCCCTGACGGCAGCGCTACGACCGGAAGCCCAATCAGCCGGTCACGGCACCAGCCGCAGCCGCTTGGCGGTAAAACGCGCCGCCGAATTAGCTGCTTAAGAAAAGCCGGCAGAATGCCGGTGGAGGATCACTGTGGGCATCCTAAACAACAAAGTCCAGCGATGCGCCTGTGCGGGCCTGACCCTTGTTCTTGCCTGGGCGTGGAATGCCGGCGCGCAGGGCGCCTTTGAGCCGTTGAAGCCGTGGCGGAACGGGGTGAAAGTGGCCCCGGTCAGCCCGCAAACCAGTCGTCACACCATCCACTCCTATTACCGCGCAAGCCCGGAAAGTCCGGACGGGCGGTGGGCGCTGTTCTTCTCCTCGACAACGCCCGAGGGCTACGAGGGTGAGGTCCGCATCCGGAACCGGGCCAGCGGGGAAGAACGCGTGCTGGCGCGCAACGTCACTACGGAGGATGCGCACCGGGCGGCCTGCCAGCAGTGGGTCTCGCGCGGCCGCCGCGTGGTCTTTCACGACTTGCGGAGAGGCGAATGGGTGGTGGTGGCGGTGGACATCGACACGCGGAAAGAGCGGGTGCTGGCCAGCGGCCGCCAACTGGGTTGGGGCCAACCGGACTCGGATTTGGTCACCATGTACGGACCGCACTGGAATCCCGGCCCCCACCGCGACTTGGAAATCTTGAACGTGGAAACCGGAGAAATCCGCACCGTGGTGACGGCCGAAGCCGTCCTGAAGACGTATCCGCGCGAAATCGCGAAGGCTTTCGGCGACCGGCCTGTTTCCATCTTCACCTCTTCGCTCAGCCCTGACCTGAAGCGTGTGTTCTTCAAGATGGCCACCCCCGCCGGCGGCCATTTCCGCAGCGAGCAAGCGAGCATCCGGAAGCTGCTGATCGTTTACGACCTGGAGAAGTCGCGCTTCCTGTTCCTCCGGGAAAACTGGGGCCACCCCGGTTGGCATCCGGACTCGCGAACCATCATTAACGTGCCGACCATTCTGATCGAGAGCGACAATGGTTCGGTGCGGCGGATTCCTGACCTGCCCGTTTTTCCCGATTCTCATCCCTCCGTCAGCCCGGATGCCCGGCTGTTCGTCACCGACACCGAACTTCCTCCGTTTGGCGGAACAAAGGGAGAGTGGGGTGTGGTCGTGGGCGACATGAGAGGGAAGGATTACGTTTTCCTGCACCGCTTCGACGGCTCGAAAGGCGCCAAATCATGGAGGCGAAACGACCCGCATCCCGCCTTCAGCGCTGACGGCAAACGCGTCTACTTTAACGTCAACGCCACCGATTGGACCCAGCTTTACGTTGCGGAGAGCAAATGACTGTCGCCGCAACTGCCTCGAGGCGGGCTTACTACGTTCGCTTATGCATGCTCTGCGGCGCCACTTGTAGGATAGGCATTCCTGCCTGTCCGCCGCGCCGCAGGCGCGGCTCCGCACGTCAGGCATAAGATACTTCTTGTATGGCTACCAAGCCGAACATTGCGCCCAGGGCCGTGAAACTCGAGCGGCAACGGGAAAAGAGCAAGAACCTGGTTTTCTCCCTTGGGAAGGGCTTCCGTGTGCTGGAGGCCTTCAACAACCGCGACCGGGAACTGACGCTCACGGAGATTGCCGTCCGGGCGGGGCTGGATCCTGGAACCACCTTCCGCCTGGTAAAGACGCTGGTGGCGCTGGGTTACCTGCACCAGGCGGCTGGGGTGAAGCGTTACTACCTGGGGTTCAAGGTCTTGGATCTCGGGTTCAACGCGATTGCCCGCATGGAGCTGCACGAAACCAGCCGGCCGATTTTGCGGTCGCTGGTCGGGGAGGTGCGCGAAGCGGCCAGCATCGGAACGCTGGACGGCGGCGAGGTCGTGTACATCGAGCGCGTACAGGCGGGCCTGGCGCGCCTGGGCGTGGATATCCGGATCGGCTCGCGCCTTCCGGCCTACTGCACCGCCATCGGCCACAGCATCCTGGCCTACCTGCCGAGGCAGGAGCGCTTGAGAATTCTGGAAATGCGCCCGCGCGTGAAGTACACCGATCGCACGCTGGTGACCGTCGCCGAGATCGAAGCGCGCCTGCAGCGGGTTCGAACGATGGGATACGCGCTGTCGGACCAGGAAACAGTGCCGGGTCTGCGCGTCATTGCCGCGCCGATCCTGGATCCCGACGGCCACCCCTATGGCGGTGTGAGCATCGCTGCCCCTTCCATAAGCAGCACGTTGGAAGAGTTCGTCCGAAGTTCCAAAGAACCCCTGCTCAGGGCGGCCGTGGATCTGGCCCGGTTGATGCGCATGGCGGGCTCGGTGGCCGTCGCGGCCGGCCCTACCGACTTGCACGCCGGATGAGGCTTGCGCCCAGGCCCGGCGCCAATTCAGCCGGAGGCGAAGGGATGCGTGCTGCGGCAACATAGAGGAATGCCATCAGAAACAGTTGGGCTGGTCGGTGTAGGGTTGCTCGGATCGGCCCTGGCGGAGCGGTTGCGCGGCGGCGGGTTCCGGGTGTTCGGATTCGACCTCGACCCCGCCTGCCGGGAAAAACTTCTGGCGCTGGGCGGAGAGGCCGCGGATTCGGCCTCGCAGGTGGCTGCAGCGTGCCGCCGGATCGTGTTCAGCCTGCCGCATTCCGGGGTGGTGGCGCGCCTGCTCGATGAGATCGGCGCGCAACTCCAGCCGGGCACGATCGTAGTGGACACCACCACCGGCGATCCGGACGAGGTTGCGGGCTTCGGGGAGCGCCTGGCCGCGCAAGGCGTCGAGTACCTGGACGCCACCATCGCCGGTTCCAGCCGGCAGGTGCGGGCCGGCGACGCCGTGGTCATGGCCGGCGGCGACGCCGAGGCTTACGCCCGCTGCGCCGAATTGTTCGCCTGCATCGCCAGGCGCGCATTCCACGTCGGCCTCTGCGGCAGCGGCGCCCGCATGAAGCTGGTTGTCAACCTTGTTCTCGGCTTAAACCGCGCCGTGCTGGCCGAGGGCCTGGCGTTTGCCGCCGCCTGCGGCATCCGGCCGGCTGAGGCCCTGGAGGTCCTCAAGGCCGGGCCGGCCTACTCCCGCGTGATGGACACCAAGGGCGACAAGATGCTCTGCGGCGATTTCCAGCCGGAAGCCAGGCTGTCGCAACACCTCAAGGACGTCCGGCTGATCCTGGCCAGCGGCCAGCGATGCGGCGCGCGCCTGCCGCTTTCCACCGTCCACTGCACCCTGCTCGAGCAATTGGAAGCCGCCGGCTTCGGGGCGGCGGATAACAGTGCTATCATCGAGGCGTTTCGCCCGAAGTCTTAAAACAGGAGGTTTTCATGGCACTGGTGGCGCCTTTCCGCGGCATCGTTCCGGCTATCCCCGTGCCCTTCGACGAGGACGGCCGCATCGAGGGAAAGGAACTGCGGCGGTTTTCGTGCTGGCTGGCCTCCCATCCGGGCATCGGCGGGCTGGTGACGAACGGCCACACCGGGGAGGTCTTCGCGCTCAGCCGTGAAGAGCGGGCCGAGGTCACCCGCATGGTGGCGGACGAACTCTGCGGCCTGGCGCCCGTCATCTCCGGCATCTGCTGCGAATCCATTGAGGAGGCGGTCGAGCATGGCCGTCTGGCCCGCGAAGCGGGCGCCGCGGGGCTGCTGGTGATGCCGCCGCACTATTGGCTTCGCTTCGGCATGCAGCCGGAGCATGTCCTCGATTACTTCCGCGCAATCGGCCGGGCGGTCGAAATCAACCTGGTTGTCCACGTGTATCCCGCCTGGACCAAGGCCACTTATTCTTCCGCGCTGCTGGCGGACCTGGTCCGCCTGCCGTGGGTGACCACGGTGAAGATCGGCACGCGCGAGATGTCCAAGTACGAGCGCGATATCCGCGCCATCCGCGCGGCCAACCCCGACTGCACGATTCTCACCTGCCACGACGAATACCTGCTGGCGACCATGGTGCAAGGAGTCGACGGCGCGCTGGTCGGCTTCGCTTCCTTGGTCCCGGAACTGATCATCGAGCTGTACCAGGCGGTGTGCGACGGCGACCTGGAGCGGGCGCGGGCCATCCAGGACCGGATTTTCCCGCTGAAAGAGGTTGTCTATGGCAGCGGGGAGCCCACCGGCGATGCGCACGCCCGGTTGAAGACGGCGATGATGCTGGCGGGACGCTTCGGCTCGAACCGGATGAGGCCACCCATCCGGCCGCCGGAAGGCGCCACCCTGGAGGCGGTTCGGACCGCAGTGAAGAATGCCGGGCTGCTGGCCGTCGAGGCGCAGGTGGTGGGAGAGCGCGCTTGAATCTGGCCCGGGGCTCCAGAACGGCGGCCTTCCTCCTGCCCGCCGCCTTCGTCTTCATCCTGGGGATTTCGCGACTGGCGGGGCCGCAGCCGGCGCAGAGCCGGGTGATCACCATCGGGGCCATGGCCCCCGGAACTTCCTGGTACGTGTTCGCGGCGACGCTGGCGAACCTCCTCGAACACAACCTGCCGCCCGGCAACGCCGTGGAAGTCATCGCGCGCGGCGGCGCTATCGGCAACCCGATGCTGGTCGAGCGGGGCCGGGCCACGATCGCCATTGCGCAGGTGGCGACCGCGGTGTGGGCCTGGGAGGGGGACCGGCGGGCCTTCCGCGGCCTGCCCCACCGCAACATCCGCGCGCTGGCCGGCGGGCTCAACTCGGTGTGGATCACCGCGCTGGTCCGCGCAGACTACGTGGCCCGCACCGGCAACGACACCCTGGAAAAGGCCCTGCGCTCGAACCGCCCGCCGCGCATCATCATGAAGCCACCCGGCAGCACGGTCCCCATCGTCGCCGACATGATCCTGGAAACGTACGGGACTAGCCGCGACCACCTGAAGGCGCGGGGCGGCGAGGTGATCCAGGTGTCGGCCAACCAGATCGCCGACATGCTCCGGGACGGGCGCGCCGACCTCTACTTCGAGACGGCCATCCGCGGGCACCCCACCGTGACCGAGGTGGCCACCACCGTGCCCGTTCGCTTCCTCGATTTCTCCGACGAACTGCTGGCGATGCTGGCCCGCCGCGGCCTCAAGCCCAGCCCGCTGCCGGCGTGGTTCAAAGGCCAGCAGGCCCCGGCGAAGGCCGCCGACTGCGGCACCGTGCTGATCGCGCACAAAGACCTTCCCGACGATCTGGCTTACCTGATCACCAAAACCATCTGCGAGAACCGCGAGACGATGGTGCGGGCCCACAAAGCCTGGGCTGATTTCGATCCGGCGCAGGGCGGCCGGATCGAGGCCACCGGGATCGCGCTGCATCCGGGCGCAGCGCGCTACTACCGGGAAAAAGGATGGCTCTAGGAATCGCGCACGGCGGGGAGCTCGGCGCCGGCCCGCTCGGCTCGCCTTCGCTGGACAGTCCGGCGACCGGCTGGGACCGCCTGCGGCAGGCGGCGCTGATCGTGCTCGGCGCCGGCTGGCTGGTCTTTCAGTTCGCCATCGTGGCCCGGCCGGGGGATCCGCTGATCGAGCGCTCCCTGCACCTGGCCTTTGCCCTGGCGCTGGTGATCCTGGCCAAGCCGTTCGAGGCGTGGCAGCCGCGCCGCGTCTTCGCGCGCCTGGTGGACCTGGCGCTGTTCCTGGCCGTCCTCGCCACTGCCGCCTACTACTACCTCTCGGCCGAGCGCCTGGCCTCGCGCATCGAGATGGTGGACGACGTATTCGCCCGCGACATCGTGTTCGGCATTCTCCTCGTGGTGCTGCTTCTGGAGGGCGTGCGGCGGGCGGTGGGCTGGTCGCTGCTGGGCCTGCTTCTGTTCGTCGTGTTCTACGCCGCCGCCGGCCCTTGGTTCCCAGGCTGGTCGCGCTTCCGGGGCTTCGGCCTGGAAGAGACCATCGAGATGCTGACCATGACCACCAACGGCGTGCTGGGCATCACCACCGAAACGTCGGTCCAGTTTGTCTTCTACTTCGTGCTTTTCGGCGCGGTTTTCGGGGCCATCGGCGGCGGGCGTCTGTTCATCGACATCGGCCTGGCGCTGAGCGGCCGGCACCAGGGCGGGGCGGCCAAAGCGGCGGTGGTATCCAGCAGCCTGATGGGCACGATCAGCGGCAGCGCCGTCGCCAACGTCGTTTCCGTTGGGGTCTTCACCATTCCGCTGATGCGCCGGTCCGGCTACAGCGCGGAAGCGGCGGCGGGCATCGAAGCGATTTCTTCCACCGGGGGCCAGCTCATGCCGCCGGTGATGGGGGTGGCCGCGTTCGTGATGGCGGAACTGCTGCAGATCGACTATGGCCGCGTGGCGTTCGCCGCCATCATCCCGGCCCTTTCCTTCTACTTCGCCCTGTTCCTGGTGGTGGATCTGGGCGCGCGCCGGACGGGCATCGGCACGCTGCCGCCGGGCGCGTTGGAGGGCCGTCCGCCCATCGTTCCCCGCCTGTACCTGCTGATCCCGCCGGTGACGCTGGTGGCGCTGCTCATCGCCGGCTACTCGGCCACGATCGCGGCGGTGGCCGGGGTAGCCGCCTGCCCCGTCACCTGCTACTTGCGGCGGCAGACCCGGCTCGGCGCGCGGCAGTGGCTGCGGACCATCGGCGAGGCGGGCCGCCAGGCCAGCCAGGTGGCGGTGCCCATCGCCGCCATCGGCATCATCATCGCCGTCGCCATGCAATCCAACCTGGCGCTGAAGTTCTCCACCCGGCTCATCGAAGGCGGCGGCGCCAACGTTTACGCCGCGCTCCTGCTGACGCTGGTGGGCTGCATCGTGATGGGGATGGGATTGCCCACCGTGGCCGCCTACATTATTGGCGCTATCCTGTTTGTCCCGCCCCTGCTCAAGCTGGGCATCGCCCCCCTGGCCGCCCACTTCTTCGTCATGTACTACTGCGTGCTCTCCATGGTCACGCCCCCGGTGGCGCTGGCCTCGTTCGCGGCCGCCGGCTTGGCGGGGGCCGGGACCATGCAGGCAAGCTGGCACGCCTTCCGCCTGAGCCTGGTCCTGTTTCTGATCCCGCTGGCCTTCGTGTTCGATCCCCGGCTATTGGGCCAGGGTCCGCTGCTGTGGGTGGTGCTGGCGTTTCTTTCCACGCTGGCCGCGACGGCGGCCTGGGCGGTTGCGCTGGTGGGGTACCTGGGACGGCCGCTGGGCGTGCTGCCGCGGGTGCTCTACGGCGCCGCCGCGGTCGCCGTTATCCTGTTCCCCACCGGCTCCAGAGTGTGGGCCGTGGCCCTGGCCGCGCTCGGCCTGCTGTTTGTGGCGACCTTGGTAGTCAAGCGTCTGGCCCACGCCAAGGCCATCGCTTCACAGAAGACCTGACCAAACACACGCAACCGCAGTTTGTTTCCGTCTCACCGGCCAGTAACATCGTGAGCCTTAGGCTGTAGGCTGTAGGAGCCGGGGTATTCCTTCCGCCTCACCGGCCGGTAACATCGTGAGAACCGCAGCGACGCAAGGGGGCGCTGAGAACGCAGACAATGAATCGAGAAGCTCTGCGATCTCTGCGTCTCTGCGGTTTATCTGAACGCACTCGTGGCTTTATCGCTGAACTTCTGGTAGGCTGCGACCGCCATGATTGATTTTGATCCGGGGCCCGAACTGGAGGAAATACGCCGGCGGGTCACCCAGTTCATGAACGACCACGTGTACGCCGTGGAAAGCCAGGCGCTGGAAAACGAAGGGCTGCCGCCCGAGATTCTCCGGCCGTTGCAGGAGAAGGTGAAGAGCCAGGGGCTCTGGGCGCCGCACATGCCCAGGGGGTGGGGCGGCATGGGCATCGGCGCAGTGGGACTGGCGCTGGTCAACGAGATCGTGGGGCGCAGCCCGGTGGCGCCGCAGATCTTCGGCTGCGCCGCGCCGGACGCCGGCAACGCCGAACTGCTGCACCAGGACAACCGCCACCAGGGTGGCCGCCAGGATCCATCGCCGGCCCGGCCGGCGAACGCGCAAGCTGGACAACGCCCCGGACCTCCCTTCTGGCGCAAATCATCTCACAGAAACGCCTTCCAGGAACGGCGGATCTCCGGCCCCGGGCAGGGAGACAGGGCTCCACCCGGCAGCCCTGAGTCCAACCCTGCCATCGGATGAATCTGCCGCTTGGAGAGCGTCGCCCCAATCCGTCGATAGCCACGCTCTCGCCTCTAACGACCGAGTAAAGTCACGCTCACGCAGTACGCTCGTCGGCGCCTGCTGGATGGCCCTTGGGCCGGAGCGCGGGCGTCCTCGCCCGCCCGTGGTGCGCCCGAGGACGGGCGCGCTCC
>CAYVGN010000052.1:0-11773 GCA_964451215.1 uncultured Acidobacteriota bacterium | reverse complement strand
GCCCTGGCCGACCCCTGGGGAGAATTGGTCGAGCGCCGCCTGGCCCTCACCCTGGTGATGGACACCTCGGCCAGCATGCCCCGGGAAGCGCTGGAGCGCGGCGAGGACCTGCTGCGTGACCTGGTGCGGAAGGACGGCGACACCCAGTTGCGGCTGATCACCTTTGCCGAGGGCGCCCGGCTGCACGACGTGCCGCGGGAGCCGGACAGGGTGAGTATCCCGCAGCGCCTGGGAACGGGAATGGCCACCGACATTGAGGCGGCCCTGCACCTGGCCCTGAGCAGCTTCCCCGAGGAGGGCGCCCGGCGGGTGCTGCTGATCAGCGACGGCAACGAGACCCGCGGGCACGCGCTCACCGCCGCGCTGCGCGCTCGCGAGCGGCGCGTCGAGATTTACCCGCGCCCGGCGGGCGGCCCCACCCGCCTCCCGCTGCAGTTGCAGAGCGTGGCCCTGCCCCAGCACGTGTTTTCCGGTGAGCGCTTCACGGTCTCGTTGGAGGTGCACAGTTCGCGGCCGGTGTCGGCGCGCCTGCTGTTGAGCTGTCAGGGGCGCCAGATCGGCGCCGCGCCCATGGACCTGCGGGCGGGCGGCAACGATGTGGTTCTGGACGCGCGCATCGCCGGCGAAGGGGTCAGCCTGCTGGAAGGGCGGGCGCTGGGCGACGGCACCGAGCGCGTGTTGTTTTCCCAGGCGGTCGCGGTGCGCCGGCCCCGGGTGCTCTACATCGCCGGCGGCAGCCAACCCTCCGGCCACCTGGCCGAAACGCTGAAGCGGGCCCAGGTGGAGGTGGAGACGGCAGGATCGTTTCCCAGCGAGGTTCAACCGGAGCGCTGGGACGCCGTCATTCTGGACAACTACCCCGACCGCCGCCTGCCGCCGGCTCAAAGCGCGGCGCTGGAGAAATACGTGTCGGTGGGAGGCGGGCTGATCTTCGTGGCCGGCGAAAGCAACGCCCAACTGCCCGAGCAGCCGCGCACGCCCTTCGAGAAGCTGCTGCCGGTCCGCGGCGACCCCCAGCCCGCCCCCGAGGAAACCACGGCGGTGGCGCTGGTGCTGGACAAGTCGGCCAGCATGGACGGGTTGAAGATCGCCATGGCCCGCGAGGCGGCGCGCGCTAGCCTCATTACCTTGCGCCCCAAGGACAAGATCGGCATCATCGCCTTCGACAGCACCTTCCGCTGGGTGGTGCCGCTAGGCCCCGCTTCCGACATTGCACGCATCACCGCCCTGATCGGTTCCATCAGCGCCGATGGCGGCACCAGCATCTACCCGGCACTGGCCGCGGGCTTCCAGGCCATCCGCCAGGAAAACGCCACGCGCAAGCACCTGATCCTTCTCACCGACGGCTGGTCCACCCCCGGCGACTTCGCCCAGCTCTCGCAGCAGGCCGCCCTGGAGCACATCACCGTCTCCACGGTCGGCGTCGGCAAGGAAGTGAACCGAACGTTGCTGGAGAACCTAGCCCGGGAGGCGGGCGGGAAGTCCTATTTCGTCGAGAACCCAGAGATGATCCCGCAGATCATCAGCGGCGAGGTGCGCCAGCTTTCCGTCTCGGCCATCCGCGAGCGCCCCTTCCGGCCGCTTCCGCTGCGGCCGGTGGAGTTCACCGACGGGGTGGATTTCTCCCGGGCCCCGCGGCTGCTGGGCTTCGTCAAGGCCAAGGCCCGTCCCGGGTCGGAAACCATTCTGCGGACCGACGGCCCGGAGCCGCTACTGGTTCGCTGGCAGTACGGGCTGGGCCGGGTGATCGCCTTCCTCTCCGACGCCCGGAACCGCTGGGCGGTGGAGTGGCTCGGCTGGAGCTCCTACGGGACCTTGTGGCCACAGATGGTGCGGGATGTCTGCCACCGCAACCGGACGGTGCGGGCCGGGGTCCGGGCGGGGAAGCGCGATGGCGAAGCCGTTGTGTACTACGACGTGGTGGGCGACCCGGGGGATCGAAACCAGCCGGCCTTCCGCTCCCTGGAACGCCCCCGCGTGGTCGTCGCCGTCCCCGGCCGGCAGCCGCGCACGCTGCTGCTGGAGGAAACGGCGCCGGGCCACTACGAAGCCAGCATCCCGGCCAACGAGCGGGGGCTGTACCGCATCGTGGCGGGCAGCGCAGAGTTGCTGCTGCCCGAGGCCGGTTTCTACCAGGAGTCGGAAGAGTTGCGCGAGCGCGAGGTCAACGCCGCCCTGCTCCGCGAACTGGCCCGCCTCACCGGTGGCCGCCCGGACCCCAGCTTGGACCAGTTGCTGGACCCGGAGGGCAGCCTCATCCGCAGCCGCAAACCCCTCTGGCCCTACTGGCTGGTGCTGGCGCTGGTGTTGAATTTCGTCGAACTCTGCGGGCGCAA
The DNA here is from genome assembly GCA_964451215.1 of uncultured Acidobacteriota bacterium. Lineage (GTDB taxonomy): Bacteria > Acidobacteriota > Terriglobia > JAJPHL01 > JAPKYU01 > CAYVGN01. The sequence goes on along the minus strand of CAYVGN010000052.1, from coordinate 9,437 downwards.
GGGGCTGCTGGCCCGGCTGGCACCGCTGGCCGGGCGCCTCCGCCGCCTCAGCCTGCCAGGGCGGCCACAAGGGCCGCCCCTACAGCTCGGCCCTTGATATCCGGGATGTAGGAGCAGGCCTTCCACCCCAGCGCGCCAAGAACGTCCGCCGGGGACCCCGGGTCTTGTGCCTACCAGGGCGGCCACAAGGGCCGCCCCTACAGCCTGCCAGGGCGGCCACAAGGGCCGCCCCTACAGCACCCGCCTGCAAGGGGTGCAAACTACGCGCGCTCTGAGGCGCACAGCGCGGCGGCTTGCCGGCGCTTTGCCTGCGCGGAGCTTGCTCCGCGCTTCTCCGACCCTGCACCTGTCGGCGGCAAGGCGCCCGGAACGAAAGCGGCAGCAAGCCGCCGCACTCCGGAAGCCACGGCGGAGTCGCTCAAGCAGAGGCAAGGAACTTCAGACGCAGTACACTGGTACGGTGACCGCCTGGTTTCTACCCGATGACGCCCTCTATCCGTCTGTGCGCGTAGTCTTCACGACCGTACTCAAGGGAAGAAACTAGTGCCGTGTCCCACAAGTCCCACCCTGCAGCCGGTGGCGGAAACCCGCTCCTGATGCGGCTTTCGTGGCCGCAGGGGTGGGGTGGAATTAATGGGACACGGCACTAGGCGGTCACGGCACTAGCGGCTATGCAGGCCAAGGGCTATTCGCTGTGGGTGATGCCGTCCGGCGAGGTCTACACTCGGCTGGCCCAGACCATCCTTCAACTCTCCGCCGAGCACTCCACTCCAGCTTTTGAGCCCCACGTCACCGTGCTGGGTGGAGTGCTTGGAGACGAGGAAGAAATCGCTTCCCGCTGCCTCGAGCTCAGCAGGGCCCTGCGCCCCTACGAGGTCCGCCTTGCCTCGGTGGATTACCGGGACGAGTATTTCCGCTGCCTTTTCCTCCGGGCGGAAGAAACCGAGGACGTGCGGGAAGCCAATCGGAAGGCGCGGGAGGTCTTCGGCCGCCGGGAGGACCCACCCTACCTGCCTCACCTGAGCCTGATGTATGGAAACCTGGCTGTCGAGACAAAGCAGCGTATCGTCGCCGAGATCGGCGAGCGATTCGACCTTCGCTTCTGGGTGCGCAGCATCCACCTGTTCTCGACCCAAGGGGAACCCCGCCTGTGGCGCCGGGTGAAAGAATTCGCTTTGCCCTGACTCAAGTGCAGCAGTTTCCGGAAGAGGAGGAGATGAAACGTAAGACAGCATCCTCGCCGCGCCAGACGGCGGTCCGGCGCCCCGTGACTCCGCGGGCGCTCAGGCCGCCAAAGACGGGCGGCGGACGGCGCAAGTAGAGAGCATTCTCCGGCGGGCCTATTCCTCCAGCCTCGGCTCGGCCAGGCCCTTGACCGGCACCCGGTGCTCGGCCGCGTAGGCTTCCAGCACCGCGCGCAGCTCCTTTTGCCAGCGCAGCAGCTCGATGCCCTCCAGCGGGGCGATCAGGAAGCTCATGTCCGGAGTGCGGTCGGCCCAGTGATCCTTGGTGTCGTCGAGGACGTGGACGAATCTCCTGGCGCCGACCGAGCGGCCCTTGGGATAGCGGCTCTTCTCGTAGACCGCGACCAGCTCCCGGTAGCTGGCCAGGACCTGTTCCCGGACGCGGCCGGCAAGGTTGTAGGCCGCCACCAGGTGGCCGACAGCCTCCTCCGGCCTGTTCTTTTGGGCGGCCGCCTGGGCGCTGACCAGCGAGCGCTCGGCCTCGGCCAGACCCGCCAGCAGGCGCCAGTGCTGGCCGATAAACCGGCCCAGCGCCAGGAATACCTCCAGGTTGTACTGGTTGCGCTCGGCCAGGGCGAACTGCGCCTGGAGCGCGTGAATCAGCCGGTCGTTCTCCAGCGCGCGGGCCGGCGCCTCCGCCACCAGCTTCTTGTACCGGTCGCCGAAGGAGGGGGGAGAGCGGAGGTCGGGAAGCTGCGGGAGGGCCGGAGGCGACAAGGTGCGGTCGTAGCGCGTGGTGCCCATGCCCTTGCCCTGGGAATTGCCGTAGCCCGGGCCGCGGACGCGGGAGACCACGCGGTCCCAGGCGCTCTCCCAGGCGCGCGCCTGGCTTTGGAGGGAGCGGTAAATCTCCAGCATGCCTGCCGCTGGCAGCCCGTAGTACACGGCGACGAACTCGGCCGCATGCTGTTCGACCGAGGGAGTTCCCGGGGTCCAGCCGTACTGGGCCACCGCCGACCAGCCCAGCCAGAACGTCTCGTTATGCAGGCCCGAGTCATCCCAGGCGGCCCCGAACACGCCGATGGGCCTGCCTTTCCATACCCGCCCCGAGGAGATCGTTTCGAACGCTGATTCCAGCCGGCCCGGCGACCCGCCGCGCTCCGTCGCCAGCCCGAGGTGATTGGGAAACAGCAGCTCGGAGCCCTGCATGGAGGTGTAGGCGAGTTGGCGGATGCCAAGCTTGTTCTCCGTCTCGATGTACTCGGGCTCGCCAATCACGCCGTCAATGATGTCGGGCGGCAGCAGCTTGACGTGCTCGGGCAGCAGGGGATACTCGGCCCAGACCAGCATCTTCCGCCCGCGGGCTGCCAGGAACTCCCGCGCCCGGCGCACAAACTCCACCCACTTCAGGCTGCGGTTTAGCGGGTTGTAAGGCTGCTGGCACTTGCCGCCGATCCCCGCGTAGTAGACCTCGTCGGTGGAGACGAAGAAGAAGTCCACGCCGCGCGTGGCCCGGATCACGTCATCGTACAGGGAGAAGATCAGCTCGTAGGCGCGCGGGTCGCACAGGTCGCTCTGGTAGTTGTTGCCGTCGGCCCGCAGGTCGGCGAATTGCGCGTGCTTCAGCACGTAGGCCATGTGGGCGGGGGCCTGAATCTGCGGCACCACCTGGATGAAGCGTTCCAGGCCGTAGTCCACGATCTGCTGCAGCTCGGCGGTGGTGAAGGCGCCCGGCGCGCCGACGACCGGGTGGGAGGGGTACTCGAACTTGTCCTCCAGTTCGAACCCCACCATGTTCATCTTGAACCGCGCTGCCCAGTCCAGGTAGCGTTTCAGGGTTTCGATGCGGTCCTGGTGGTGCTTGGTGTCCCAGTGCAGGAAGCGCAACTGGAAGGTGGGCCAGTCTTCGATGACGCCGCGGGGAAGAACGGGGCGGGCTGCCGGGTCGCGCCGGACCAACTGCACCAGGGTCTGGACACCGTAGAACAGGCCGGGCTGGCCGTTCCCGGTCAGCTCGATGAGCTCCTGGCTGAGGCGCAGCCGGTAGCCCTGCCGGTCAATTTCAGGCGCCGCACCGGTGGCCACTGCGCCGGGAAGCACCCGAAGCCGGATGACCCTCGATCCGCGGCCCCCTGGCTGGAGAGCCAGGCCGTGAAACGCGCGCAGATCGGCGAGCAGGCTCCGGGCGGCAATGTGCCCCTGGCCCAGCGCGCCCGTGTCCACCACCCAGTTGGTGTCCAGGCGCACCTCGCCTTCCGCCAGTTGCACCCGGCGCGGCGTAGGGATGACCGCATGGCCGCGCTTCCACAGCTCCGACACCGGCTGGGCGCCCACCGGAATGGCCAACAACAGCACGCACAGCAACCGCCTCATGGCCGCCTCCATCATAAACGCCAGCGCAAACCAGCGACGCCTTTCCGGCGCAAAGAGGATGTAGCGGCGTGTTTATCCTGCCACCGCCAGTTGAAGCACGCGGCCTGGCGGCATCAAGCCGCCGCTACATTGGGTTCGGCGATTCTTGGGCCGGAGAGTGGCCGGAAGCAGGAACGAAAGAACAGCGAACCCCGGGTGGGGATCAGGCGAGGCTCTCTTCGATGGCGCGCACCAGCGACTTCACCACCTTGACGCGGGCGTAGAACTTGTCGTTGGCCTCCACCGGGGTCCAGGGGGCGGTGGCGGTGGAAGTGCGTTCCAGCATCTCCTCCACCGCCATCAGGTAGGGCTCCCACTTGGCGCGGTTCCGCCAGTCCTCCTCGGTGAGCTTGTAGGAACGGTAAGGGTCGCGCTCGCGACCCTTGAAGCGGCGCAACTGTTCCCCGAGCGAAATGTGCATCCAGAACTTCGCGATCACCATGCCGAAGGAGCGCTGGTGAGCCTCGAACTCGTTGATCTCGCGAAACGCGCGCTTCCACTCCTGTTCGGAGCAGAAGTGCTCGACACGCTCCACCAGGACGCGGCCGTAGTGGGAGCGGTCGAAGATGGTGAGGTGGCCGGCGCGGGGCAAGGCCTTCCAGAAGCGCCACAGGTAGTGATGTGTCCTCTCCTCGCCGCGCGGGGCGGCGAAGGAGTGCACGGTGTAGCCGCGCGGCTCCAGCGCTTCGGTGATGCGCTTGATGGCGCCGCCCTTGCCCGCCGCGTCCCAGCCTTCGAACACCACCAGCACCGGGACCTGGCGGCGGTACATTCTGAACTCCAGTTCCCGCAGCCGCACCTGTAGCGGGGGCAGTTGCTTCTTGTACTCCTTCTCGTCCAGCTTCCTGTTCAGATCCAGTTTCTCGAGCATGGCTCCGATTCCGTCAGCCAGGGGGCCGGGCGGAGGCCCGTGGCTGCATCAACTGTGCACCACCACGCGCGCCGGCCGCCGCTCGCCGGGCTGTTCCAGCGGCATGCCGGCCTCGCGGGCCTTGGCGCGGGCCAGTTCGGCGTCGGCAGCGGCCCGGGCCTTCCGCGCCGCCTGGGTGGCCGCCTCCGCAGCCGCTGTGCGCGACACCGCCGCCGGCTCCGCCTGCCGCCGCTTCAGCGCCTCTTCCAGGCGCTGGATCAGCGCCTTGAACACCTTGACCCGGGCCCAGCGCAGGTCGTTGGCTTCCACGATGGTCCAGGGCGCGTGCGGCGTGTCGGTCTTGGCCAGCATCTCTTCCACCGCCTTCACCCACTTGTCGTAGTTGCGGTGGTGGCGCCAATACTCTTTGGTCACTTTCCAGGCCATCTGCGGGTCGGCCTCGTACTCCTGGAACCGCTTCTTCTGCTCCTTCCTGGAGATGTGCAGCCAGAACTTGACCAGCACCTGGTTGTCCTCGGCCAGCCAGCGCTCGAACTCGTTGATCTGCTCGTAGGCCTCGCGCCAGGCTTTCTTCGGCACCAGCTTGTCCACGCGCTCCACCAGGACCCGGCCGTACCAGGAGTGGTCGAACAGGGCCATCTCACCGTCGTTGGGCAGGTTGAGCTGGTAGCGCCAGAGGAAGTGGTAGCGCTGCTCCAGCGGGCTGGGGGGCGTTCCGGCGTAAATGCGGAACAGCCGCGGATCCAGGCGCTGTGTCAGGTGCTTGATGATGTTGCCGCGGCCGCAGGCGTCCCAACCCTCCAGCGCGATCACCGTGGGGATCTGGGCGTCCCGTGCCTCGTACTGCAGCACCCGCAGCCGCTCCTGCAGCCTGGGGAACGCCCGCTGGTACTCGGCCGATTCCAGCTTCTTCTTCAGATCAACGACTTCGAGCATGGCAAAACCTGGGGCGCGATTGTACCAGAGTCTGCGACGTTTTAGGCTAGAGACTTCAGGCTTCAGGCTGGAGCAGAGCAGCTAGTACCGTGACCGCCTGGTTTCTACCCGATGACGCCCTCTATCCGTCTGTGCGCGTAGTCTTCACGACCGTACTCAAGGGAAGAAACTAGGCGGTCACGGCACTAGCTGAAGGCCTTGCGGAGGACCTCCAGGCTCCTTGGGACGGCGGTCTCCGGGTCTTCCTTGCCCTCCATTTCCAGCGAAACGTAGCCGGTGAAGCCGGCCCGGCGCAGGATCCTGGCTATCCGCGGGTAATCCAGGTCCAGCGTGTACCATTCGCCGCCGCCATAGTAGGTCTTGGCCTGGACGATGGTGGCGTGGGGCGCCAGCTTCTCCAGTTGCGGATAGGGGTCGCCGACCAGGTTGCCGGTGTCCATGTTCACGCCCAGCCAGGGCGACCGGATGGCCTGGTAGATGCGCAGCACGCCGTCCACGCTGGTGGTCAGCCCCCAGTGGTTCTCCAGCGCCATCACCACGCCCGCCTTCTCAGCGGCGGGGATGCACTTCTCAATGGAGGCGATGCACCACTGGAAGGCGTCGTCGTTGGTGTAGCCGGGCAGCGGCGGCTCATCGCCCTTCAGCTTCATCAACTCGTCGAAGGAGCCCACGGTCTTCCAGCGCCCGGAGTTCAACCGGATGCAGGGGATCCCTAGGTGATAGGCCAGGTCAATGCAGTGGGTGGTATGTTCGATGTTCTTCTGGCGCACGGCCGGGTCGGGCGAAACAAAGTCCTGGTGGATGGAGAGCATGACCAGATCCAGGCCGTTGGCGAAGGCCAGCCGCTTGAGCTTGTTCATGTAGGCTGCTGATTCCTCCGCCATCTGCCGGTGCAGAATCTCGACCCCGTCGAAGCCCAGCCGGGCGGCGTTCTCGATGACTTTTTCGATGGGATACTTCGGACCCTGGAAGTGCCAGTAGGAATAGGTGGAGGTAGCCAGGCGAATGCGCTGGGTGGAGGGGGCCTGGGGAGGGACCTGGGCTGCGGCGCCCAGCGCCTGGCTGCCGGCCAACCCCGCTCCCTGAATGAACAGATCCCGTCTGGTGAAGCTCATGGCTGCTCAGAATACACCATAGCAGGGCGCTGGGAAACCTCGTCGGCGTGTTATTCCGAGGGCCGACGCTCCCGCTTGGCGGGACCGGCCCGACGAATCCGCTCGTGCGGCCGGCACCTTACCCCCGGCCGTGTCCAGTCCGCTGTGGTGGGTCGCGGCGACGCGGGCGCTACGCTTTCCTGGGCTCAATGCGCGGCGAAGCAGCATGAACCGCTGTGGGTTCTTTTGCCGTATAGTAGTCAGCGTCTTGAGGAGGTGACCTATGCGCCATCCGCTTGTGTGCTTCGTCGGACTCATGCTCATTCTCGCAAGCACCTGGATGCCGGATTGGGCCCAGGCGGCCAGCAGCCCCGGGCCGCCGTACAACCTCAAGTGCGAATACCTGCAGGACCCGTTGGGGATGGACGTGCGCCAGCCGCGCTTTTCCTGGGCGCTGGAGCATTCCGAGCGCGGCCAGAAGCAGTCGGCCTACCAGCTCCTGGTGGCCACGCGGCCGGAGTTGCTGGCGCAGGACAAGGGCGATCAGTGGGACAGCGGGCGCCTCGAGTCGGATCAGTCCACGCAGGTGGCCTATGCGGGCAAGCTCCTGGAGAGCGGCCGCACCTATTACTGGAAGGTCCGCTCCTGGGACAAGCAGAACCGGCCGAGCGCTTACAGCGCGCCTGCACGCTTCGAGATGGGCCTGCTGTCGGCAAGCGAGTGGAAGGGGGTGTGGATCGGCGGCGGCAACCAGTTGCGCACCGAGTTCCAACTGCCCGAGGCGCCCCTGCGGGCGCGCGCCTACGTTTGCGGCCTCGGCTACCACGAACTGCGGGTCAACGGCCGTAAGGCCGGCAAGAACGTGCTCGACCCCGGCTGGACCACTTACGACAAGCGGGTGCTCTACGTCACGCACGACGTGACTGCGCTGCTGCGCCGCGGGCCAAATGCGGTCGGGGTGATGCTGGGGAAGGGCTGGTACGGTTCCACGGCGCTGCTGCTCCAGCTCAACATGGAGCTGCCCGGCGCCAAGCAGGTCAGCGTGGTGAGCGATCCCCGGTGGAAAGCCAGGAACGGGCCGATCGTCAGGGACAGCATTTACGACGGCGAGACCTACGACGCGCGGCTGGAAGCGCCGGGCTGGGACCTACCCGGCTTCAACGACTCGGCCTGGGAGGCCGCGCAACCGGTGAAGGATCCCGGCGGCGTGCGCTCGGCCCAGATGATGCCGCCCATCCGGGTGGTGGATACCATCGTCCCGCTCTCGCTGAGCCAGCCGCGGCCCGGCGTCTACATCTATGACATGGCGCAGAACTTCAGCGGCTGGGCGCGGTTGCGCGTCAGCGGGCCGCGCGGGACGGTGGTAAGCCTGCGCTTTGCCGAACTGGTCTACGACAACGGCATGATCAACCGGGAGAACCTGCGGCGTGCCAAGGCCCGCGACACCTACATCCTGTCGGGCGAGGGCGTCGAGTACTGGGAGCCGCGCTTCACCTACCACGGCTTCCGCTACGTGGAGCTGACCGGCTATCCCGGCACTCCCAGCCTGGACACGCTGCGCGGCCGCGTCGTGCACACGGCTGCGGAGCCGGCCGGCGCCTTCGCCGCCTCCCAACCCATCCTGAACCAGATCCAGCGCATCATCCTCTGGGGACAGCGCAGCAACCTGCACAGCGTCCCCACCGACTGCAACCAGCGCGATGAGCGCATGGGCTGGATGGGGGACGCCCACGTCACCGCCGAGGAGGCCATGCTGAACTTCGATATGGCCGCCTTCTACGCCAACTTCATCCGCGACATCCGCGACATCCAGGGGGAAGACGGGACCGTCACCGACACGGTGCCGCACAAGTACGGCCGGCGGCCGGCGGATCCGGCCTGGGGCACCGCCTACCCCCTGATCGCCTGGTACATGTATGAACAGTACGGCGACCGGCGGATTCTGGAAGAGCAATACGACGGCCTGAAGAAGTACGTGGAATTCCTGCGCAGCCGTGCTCCCGACCATGTGCTCCGCTACAGCTATTACGGCGACTGGGTAGCGGTGGAAAAGACGCCGGGGGAGCTGGTGTCGGCTGCTTATTACTACTACGACGTGCAGCTCCTGGCCAGGATCGCTGAAATTTTGGGTAACAAGGCCGACGCGCAGGCCTATTCCGCGCTGGCCGAGCAGATCAAGGAGGCCTTCAACAAGCAATTCTTCAACAGCGCCACCGGCATCTACGCCAACGGCACGCAAACCGCCCAGACCCTGCCCCTGTTCCTGGGCCTGGCACCCAAGGAGCGGCGCGGCGCGGTGGTCGGCAACCTCACCAACGACATCGTCTACCGGCACGACACGCACGTGACCACCGGGTTCATCGGCGTCAAGTACCTGCTGCCGCTGCTGACCAGCCTGGGCCGCTCCGACCTGGCCTATGAGCTGGCCACACAGACCACTTACCCGAGCTGGGGCTACATGGTCCGGAACGGCGCCACCACGCTGTGGGAACTGTGGCAGAACAAGACCGGGCCGGCCATGAACTCGCATAACCACCCCATGTTCGGCAGTATCGGCGCCTGGTTCTATCAGGCGCTGGCCGGCATCAACGTCAGCCCAGAGGGTCCCGGGTACGGCCGAATTCGCATCCAGCCGCAAATCGTCCGGGACCTGGACTGGGCCAGCGCCTCGGTGGAAACCCTGCGCGGCACGGTGGCCTCGGCCTGGACCCACTCGCCGGGAATGGTGACGCTGGAGGTGGTGATCCCGGTAAACAGCGAGGCCCACGTGGTGTTGCCCGAACTGGGGCTGAGCGAGGTGGTGGTGCGCGAGGGCGAGCGCGTGGTGTGGGAGAAGGGGCGGTTTGTGCCCGGCGCCGAGGGTTTGACCGCGGCCACCGCCGCCGGCGGCGCGATCACCTTCCAGCTCGGCTCCGGCCGCTACTCTTTCCGCCTCACCGG
>CAYVGN010000051.1:1938-11798 GCA_964451215.1 uncultured Acidobacteriota bacterium | reverse complement strand
CCGCGACTCGCACCTGGACCTTTCCCGATGCCGCGGGTAACATCCCCGCGTTGCCGACTGCAGCCACCACCGAGACCGGATCCGGGGCGATTGTGCGAGCTTCAACGCCGAGCGTGACTACACCGGCGCTGGCCGCCTATACCGTGGCCGGACTGCCGGCCGCTGGTACCGCCAACCGCATTGCCATCGTCACAGACGCTGCCACGCAAGGGAGTTGCACCTCGGGAGGCGGCAGTAACCGCAGCTTCTGTCGGGATACCGGCTCGGCCTGGGAACCGCTCGGCGATGGTGGCGGCGGCGGCAGCCATAACCTGCTGTCCGCGACGCACCCGGACACGGCTGCTGCCTCCCCAGTGCTGGGCGATGTTCTGTACGGGAACAGCACGCCAGCCTGGACCAAGTTAGCGGGAAACACCACCACGACGCAAAAATTCCTGGCCCAGACGGGCACGGGTGCGGCTTCTGCGGCTCCGTCCTGGGTTGACCCGTTAGTGGCTGCTGGCACCGCGGGAATCGCCGCGTACAACGCCGGCACCGCCACCACCGCCGCCCGAAGCGACCATACACACCGCGGTTATCTGATCCTGGCCTGGTTCTTCCCTGGGACTGTGGTGGCAGGCGTTCAGACGGCCCGTTCACTCGTCCCGGAGGGCGTCACCAACTGCACGATCACCAACAGCCGCATCACCGTCAACACCACTGCCAGCAGCGCGAGCACATGGAATATTCAGCGCTGCACTGGAGGAGCTGGAACTTGCTCCTCGACGGCCAATATTTACAGTAGCAACGTGACACTGAACGCCTCGACCGAATCGGTCGCGGGCGGTGCACCCAACACAACCACGATCGCCGCCGGCGATGCCTTCCGAGTGAACCTGGCCACCGTCGGAACCGGCCTGGGCGATGTCACCGTGGCCATGAGCTACAAATGCGAAAACAACAACTGAAACGTAGGATAGGCCTCTGGCCTGTCGTCAGTAGGATAGGCCTCCGGCCTGTCCTGAGTAGGATAGGCATCCTTGCCTGTCTCGTGACAGGCTGGAAGCCTATCCTACTACTTCTGCTGCTGATTCCGTTTTGCCAGGCCACCGCAGCCACCAAGCTGTACCTGCGGAGCGCGGCCTCGCCACTGGGAACATTGGCCGCGGCCGGCGTGGGAATCGGTTGCTACAACGGGAATAACGACTACCCCTGGCGTGTGGCCAACACCAGCAGCGGCACTGAGACCTCCAGCACATTTGCGCCGACCTCCACCGCGCCGCCCTGTCTGGTGCAGACCGCCAGCGGCAGCGGTCAGTATCTGCGGTGGATCTCGCCGCCCATTTCCAGCGCCTTCACCCTCAGCGGTAACATTGACTATAGCGCGAAGTGCGCGGAGTCAGCGACGCAGCTCAACGCCGGCTTCCGCTTCCGCGTTTACCGTTGGTCGGTGACCGCTGGGGGGATCGTCTCCACCATCCACACCAGCGCCGACTCGACCGAATGTCCGACCAGCGCTGGCACATTGACGATTGCCGCCGCTGCACCCACCTCGACCCCTATGAGCGCCGGCGACCGGATCGTGGTGGAGGTGGAGGTGCGGGCCATCGGCAGTTGGGGCGGCAATAGCACGCGAACTTTCTCCCTCTACTACGAGGGCGCCAATTCGTTCGCGAATTTTGCTGACAGCTTTACGTTCTCGGCAGATGGCAACAACGCCCGGGCCCGGGTGCAGTAAGGGAACTATGAGCAGACGGCTGGCTGACCTGGCTCCGCGATTTCGGCCGCTGGCGGTGGAACTCATCGCTCGCTGCATCGAGGCCGGCATCCCCATTTCTATTGTGACAACGCGCCGCACGGCCGAGGAACAGGCCGCGGCGTTGGCCAAGGGCTACAGCCGCGTGAAGCACTCAAAGCACCAGGATGGCTTAGCCATCGACCTGGCTCCGTTCGAGGTTTACCAGGCCCATGGTCCGCACAGAATCAACTGGGATGCCGGCCGCTGCCCGGAAGCTGTGAAGGAGCCGTGGGCCACGATGGGACGCATCGGCGAATCGCTCGGGCTGCGCTGGGGTGGACGCTGGCATGACCCGTTCGATCCCGGCCACTTCGAGCTCGCCGATCCGGTGGTATCACCGCCTGAACTCTGGGAGGCAACGTGAATGCGTTGCGCCAGGGCTTGCTGATCGGCCTGCTGGTGATCGGCTGCGCTCTCGGCTTACAGGTCAGTTTCTTGCTCCTCCAGGCCGCCCAAGTCGCGGCCGAATCCCAGCTCCTGGTCGCCGATGCGCGCGCCCGCATGGTTGCAGCGTCGCGGAACCTCAACGCCATCCTGATCCAACTCGGCCTGGCCTCCGACGAATGGCGCCGGGCATCGCTCTATAGCGGGGAGATTTCCAAGCGTACCGCGCAGCTCATCGTCAACGCCGACGCTCGCGCTGAGCGCGTGACCAGGGCATTCGAACTGACCGCTCAGGAGGCCCAGGCGGACCTCCACAAGATCGGCCTGGCAGCCGCGGCGGTCGGGAAGCGGTCGGACCAGGTGGGCTACGAGGCAGCGCATCTGCTGGCCTCAGGAACGGCGGCAGTTGAGAGCCTGGATCGTCTGGCGCGGACGCCAGCGTGGGAGGCAGCAGCGGCCGACCTAGCGCGTTCCAGCGCCAATCTGGAGAAGGCTACGGCGAACACAGCCGAGGCAACCGGCTACATCCGCGACATGCTTTCGCCCCGCCGCCGGCCATTCTGGCGTCGCTTGCTCGAGCTATTGCTGCCGCGCCCCGTCGCTGCCATCCGAAAGTGAAAAGTACTTCAACCACCCCTGCGAGCCATGCCCCGCGCCTGCCTTGCCCCTGCACTTCTCGACACCAGCCTGCCGGCGGAACTGGTGGAACTCGAGCAGGCGATCTGCGCGCGGGTGATCGGGCAGGCGGAAGCAGCGGCGCACGTGGTGCGCGCGCTGGCACGCTACCGGGCCGGCCTAGCCGCTGCCGAGCGACCGGTTGCCGCCTTCCTCCTGCTGGGGCCCACCGGGGTGGGCAAGACGCTTACGGTGGAAGTGCTGGCCGAGTTGTTGCAGGGCTCGCCGCACGCCGCGCTGAAGATCCACTGCGCCGAACTGCGCAGCGACCATGAACTGGCCCGCATGAAGGGCTCTCCCCCGGGCTACGTCGGCTGGAAAGAGTGCGTACCGCTCTTCCACGAGAGCAAGCTTCGGGAAGTCCGGCTGCGCTCGGATCTGGCGCTGGTGCTGTTTGACGAGGTGGAGAAGGCCCATCCGGCGCTCTGGGACCTGTTATTGGGTCTGCTGGACAAGGGCGAGGTGGTTCTCAACGACAACACCAGGACCGACTTCCGCAGGACGCTGATCTTTCTCACCGGCAACACCGGCGCCCGCGAAATCGCGGAACGACTCTCCGGTGGCGTCGGCTTTCAGCCCCATACACGGGGCGATATCGCCGGCATTGCCTGGCGGGCAGCCGATCGGATTTTTTCCCCGGAGTTCCGCAACCGCCTCACTGCGGCTATCACCTACCAACCGCTCGGGTGGGAAGACGTCCTCGGTGTCTGCCGCCTGGAACTGGCGCGGCTGGCCGGGCACCTGGCCACGACAACCGGGAGCGGGCCGCCGCCCGAGGGCCCTCCGGAGGGCTGGCCCCGAGGGGTCTCGACCCCGGGGCAGGAGGGCGTGGCACTGAAGTTCGAGGAAGGCGTGGCGGAGCACGTCTGCCGCGAAGGCTACGACCCCAGGTTCGGCGCCCGCCACGTCAAGCGCGCCATCGAGCGGTTGGTGGAAGACCCACTGGCCAACCTGCTGGCCGCCGGGCGGATCAAGCCCGGCGACTGCCTGGTGGCCTTCGTCCCCCAAACCGAGGAGGGTCACCACGGCGACTCGCCCGCGGCGAGGTTGCGGTTCAGGAAAACGTAGGGTGCGGCCCCGCCCTGCAGGGTCTGCGCCGCTTTGGCCCAAAGCCCATAGCCTATGGACGAGAGCATCCAGGCCCGTCTCGCGGTGATCGAGGAGGTAGTGCTGCGGCTGGAACAGCGGCTGTTCGGAGACGGCCAGCCCGGGGAAATTGCGCTTCTCAAGGAGCGCCTGCGCAGGCTGGAAACGTGGTTCTGGCGTGCGGCCGGAGCCGCCGGCGTGCTGATCGGACTGCTGGAGGTCTTCGACCGCACGCTGGCCCTTTTGGCGGGGAAATGATCAAGCGGCATGAGCGCCTCTGCCCGTCGCGGCGGCCGCCCTCTATCTGGTTTTGCGAGCGCGGGCCTCGGCCCCCGCAGAGCGGGGCCGGAGCGCCCGTCGAAACCCGATCTCAGGAGTTGTCATGAAAAACCCATTTTTCTGGCTGGCATTCGCCTGCGTGCTTTGCGTGGGCGGCTACGCCTTCCTCTATCCCAGTGGAGACTCGATGGAGATGCTGAAAGAAGTAACCATCGGGGTCCTGGTGGGCAAGTACGCGCTGGCCAACGGCTTCCCCAGCCCTGGGGCCGAGCCCCCGGGGCGGAGCCAGCAGAAGTGATGTTCCTTTCCAGTCGCCGCCCGGCTGTAGTGCCGGCTTCCGGCCGCTAAATTACAGCAGTGCCGGCAAGATTCCGCTACAGTCGGCGCGCGGCGACCCGGAGGAGTGTATGCAGGCCCTGTTGAACGCCATCCGCACGCTCGTCGCAATCCTGCCTGCCGTCGTTGACCTGGTCAAAGCCATCGAGCGCGCCATCCCTCTGCCCCGCGTGGGCGCCGAGAAGCTGCAATTTCTGATGGACATCGTTCGAGCGGCCTACGAGGCGCTCGAGGAAGAAACGCGCAAGGGAATTTCACTCGAAAGCGTGATGAAGGCCGCCGTCTTCCTGGCCAACCGCGTGGTCGAGATTTTCAACAAGCTCGGCTGGCCCTCTTCGGCCCCCACCGCCCCTCGGGGCGAGCCCTCGGGAGAGCCCGCCCGCGGCTAAACGTCCCGATCCCGAGGAAACACATCCGGGCCGCGACCGTCACGGAGCGAACGCACCACGCGCCTGTCGTGTGCGCCCCCTCACGCGCGCGTCCCGCTTTGCTGAACAGGAGGAGAGATAACTATGAGAAAGAGCAAGCTACATCCCGGCTTCAAGGCTGTTGCGGAAATGATCGCCCGGCAGCAGGGTATCCCCCTCGTACAGGCGCAGGCGATCCTGGCGAGAAGAACCCGCGAGGCCAGCGCCGCTGCCAAGAGGGCCAACCCCAGGCTGCGCCGGGTGCGCTGAGCGAGCACCCCCCGGGGGGATTGCCCTGCCCGCGGCTGTCGGCCGGCTAAGTCCTACGGCAGCGAGCGTACAAAATACAGTACGCCATCCGCGAGAAGACACTTGGGATCGGGCCTGCCGCTTCCTCCAAGCGAGCCGCCCGTCCGGCGATACTGATGGACAAGAGCCACCTTGTTGCCCTCGCCGTCCAAGTATGCGATCATCTGACTGAGAGTGCAGATGGGTTCGCGAGCGCGAGGTGGAGCGGGATGAGCTTCGTCCTGCAGGAGCTCCTGTAGCTCGCCCGAGCGGAGCCGTTCCCAGTACTTGCCCTCGGCGAACCGGTCGCGTAGCTGAACCGCGCTCAATGCAACTTTGGGGACAGTACTCATGCAACCACTTCTCGACGTCGACATCAGAGATCAGATCGGCCGATACCTGGCCGGAGATATCGCTCTCAACGAGTTCCACGAGTGGGTAATGTCCCAAGCGTGGCGCGACGAGGAACTTGATCCCTTGGCACGGCGTCTCATCAATAGGATTCAGTTGAGGCTCGCCGAGCACTCCAGCGGGCATTGGAGTGAAGAGGAGTTGCGAGCGAGGCTTTGGCCGCTGTTTGGACGATCCGCCATCCTTCTCTCTGCCATTCTTCTCTCTTCCGAAACGCAGAGCATCACCACGGCGAGCAGAAGCGTCACGATATTGGGGGAAAACCCGGTGCAACCCGTTGATATAATACCCTCAAGGGCATACGCGTAACGAGCTCATCTTCGAACAGCACGTCAAACCAGAAGATTCCCTCCTCCTTCATCACCAAGCCGACATTGAAGATCAGGTTCACACCGCGATCTTCACCCTCGAAAAAAGCCGGGATCTCTGCGCCGCCCACCTCTATCCCGGACGGTGACACTGGTCTCACTCGCACTCTGTATTTGCCCCGGACAAAACCCGCTGTGAATGCCACGACGGCGGTTAACTGCAGGGGAGTCGGGCGCATCTCCTCATCCGGACCCGCGATGTTGATCTGAGTAATGATGCGGATCAGGCTGAGAACCCCATCCCTTTCTTGCAGAACCCTCTCGCAGATCACCGCCATGGACAAGTACGGCCGGAAGCGCTCGGCTTGTTCCTTCATGGTCGTTCTTACCTCCGCCAATCCTACTGTGAAAAAGAGAGTCGCTTGGAAGAAACAGACTTCCTTCTGTCCGTTCCCAAGCACGAAGCAAAGACTGCATCACGCTTTCAGGATGCGCTTGACTTCCTGGACGCCGCTGATGCGGCGGATGGCAGCGACGATCCGTTCCAGATGGCGGGTATCCTGGGCGTCAATGGTGACATCAATGGTGGCGCTGCGCTCGGCCTCGCTGGTGCGGGCCTCGATGTCGCGGATGTTGGTGTTGTCCTCGGAGATGACCGAGGTGAGGTCGCGCACCATCCCCGGCCGGTCCTCGGCGTGGATGACCAGCTTAACCGGGTAGGAACCCTCGGCCGAGCGCGCCCACTGAACCTCGATCTGCCGCTCCCGCTCGTAAAGCAGGTTGGCCACGTTGGGGCAGGCCCTGGAGTGCACGGCGATCCCCTTCCCGCGGGTCACGTAGCCGACGATCTCCTCGCCGCGGATGGGATTACAGCACTTGGCACGGTAGACCAGCAGGTCGCCCGCGCCGCGCACCACAATAGCTGCGCCGTCGAATCGTGAGATTCCCAGGGCCTTCTTAAGCGCGGCGAACTTGCCCGGCTCTTCCGGCTCGCGCTCCTGGAGCGGCTCCGGCGTCAGTCGGATCAGCACCTGGCGCGCCGAGTACTTCCCGAAGCCAATGGCCGCGAACAGGTCTTCGGGCTTGTGGCAGCCGTACTCCTGCGACACCTTCAGGTAGGTTTCCTCACTCACCTTCTTCAGGTTGACGTCGTACTTGCGCGCCTCCTTCTCCACCAGGCGCTTTCCGATCTCGATGGCGCGCTCCCGCTCCGTGACGTTCAGCCAGTGCCGGATCTTGTTGCGGGCCTTGGAGGTCTTGACGAAGGTCAGCCAGTCGCGGCTGGGCGTGTGGCCCTGCTGAGTGAGGATCTCCACGATGTCGCCGTTGCGCAGCTTGTAGCGCAGCGGCACGATGCGCCCGTTGGCCTTGGCGCCGACGCAGGCGTGGCCCACCTCGGTGTGAATGGCGTAGGCGAAGTCCACCGGGGTGGCGTCTCGGGGCAGGGTGATCACCTTGCCCTTCGGGGTGAAGGTGTAGACCTCCTCCGGGTAGAGGTCGATCTTCAGCGAAGAGAGGAACTCGCCGGGATCCTCCATCTCCCGCGCCCACTCCACCAGTTGGCGGAGCCAGGCCACCCGCTGGCCTTCGCTGTCGTCCTTGCGGCCGTCGCCCTCCTTGCCCGGCTCCACCCGGCCTTCCTTGTACTTCCAGTGCGCGGCGATGCCCAGTTCCGCCACCCGGTGCATTTCGTGCGTGCGGATCTGGACCTCGAACGGCTGCCCCGTTGCGGTGATCACCGAGGTGTGCAGGGACTGGTAGAGGTTAGGGCGGGGCATGGCGATGTAGTCCTTGATGCGCCCCGGCACCGGTCGCCACAGGTTGTGGATCACACCCAGGGCACCGTAGCAGTCCCTGACCGAGTTGGTCAGGATGCGCACCGCCAGCAGGTCGTACACCTGGTCCAGCGTGATGCGTTGCCGCCGCAGTTTCTGGGCGATGCTGTAGATGCGCTTGATGCGTCCCTCCACCGCCGCGGCGATGTCGTGCTCCCTCATTTGCCGCTCGATGGTGGAAGTGACCTCGTTCAGGAAGCTCTCGTTCACCCGGCGCTTGGACTCCAGCGCTCGTTGGATTTCCCCGTAGGCCTCCCCCTCCAGGTAGCCGAAGGCCAAGTCCTCCAGTTCGCCACGGATCTTGCTCATCCCCAGGCGGTGGGCCAGCGGCGCGTAGATCTCCATGGTCTCGCGGGCGATGGCCTGCTGGCGGTCCGGCGGCAGGAACCGCAGCGTCCGCATGTTGTGCAGACGGTCGGCCAGCTTGACCAGGATGACCCGGATGTCATCCACCATGGCCAGCAGCATCTTGCGGACGTTTTCCGCCTGCCGGGCCTCGGCGGTGGTGAAGTCCAGCTTGCTGATCTTGGTCACCCCTTCGACCAGGTGGGTGACCTCTAGGCCGAACTGACCGGTGAGTTCCTCGGAGGTGACCTCGGTGTCCTCAAGGATGTCGTGCAGCAGGCCGGTGGCCACGCACACCACGTCGAGCTTCATTCCTGCCAGCAGGACGGCCACTTCCAGGGGATGGGAGAGGTAGGGCTCCCCCGACATGCGCACCTGCCGGAGGTGATGCCGGGCGGAAAAATCGTAGGCCCGCCGCAGCAGGTCCAGGTCGTCATTGGGCCGGTTTTGCCTGATCAGCTTCAGCAAGTCCCGGAAACGGGTCAGGGTCAGGACATTGGTGGACAATGTCTGACGGAATGTACTCGGGGCTTCCATAAGCAGCGCGCCCGGCAGGCACCCGGGACAAAAAAATGGCCTTGGGGCAGCTGCCTCCAAGGCCAATTATAAACTAAAGGCTCTGCCTATCCGCGGGCCGGCACCTCGGACTTCTTCTTCTTGATCTCCAGGGTCCTCTGGATCCACTCGTCGGCCTTCTTCAGGTCTTCGGCCCGGGCGGCGGCCGACGCTTCGCAATCGGCCTTCTCGCGGTACATCAAGTTCAGGTAGGCCATCGCGTCGTCGTAGTCGGGACGCAACTCGATGGCCTTGTTCAACATGGTGAACCCCTCCTCGATCAACGGGTTGTTCTTGGCACAGAGTTCCTCGCGAGCCTTGGTGTCCTTGATCGCCTCGTCCGGCCTCACGCCCAGCTTGGCTTTCACCTCCATGCGCGGCTGGTAGGTCTGCGTCCAATCAATCACGCCGACCGTGTAGTAGGGCTCGGCGTTGGAGGGGTCCAGTTGTATCCACCTCTGATACCACTTCTTGGCCTCCTCCAGCTTCTTCATGTTGAAAGAGATGTTGGCGATTCCCTGAACGCTGTGTATGTTGTTAGGGTCCTCACTCAGGATCTTCTCGAACTCGACGATGGCGGTCTCCCCGTTCCGGATGTTCTCCTCCGATTCGACACCCGGCATGTATTGCTGGGCGTAGGCCGTGGCCAGGTACAGGCGGGCGTTGACCAGTTTCGGATCCAGTTCGATCGCCCGCCGGAAGCAGTCGATGGCTTCTTGGTACCGCGCCTGCTTGAACGATTGCACCCCCTTGTTAAGCTGGTCGCGTGCCTTCAACTGGTTGCAGCCGGCCGCCACGAATGCCAAAGCGAGCACGAGCGCGATACCCGTACACTTCGCGTCAATGCGCATCCTTCCCCCTCTCCTCGAACAGGCGGGAGCGCCGGAGGCGGGCTCCTTAACGCCCCTCCTCAATCCTAGCGGTGATCAGGCCGATCTTGTCGATCTGCGCGCCCTTGGCGATGTCGATCACCCGGGCCACTTCACGGAATTCCAGGTTCGGGTCGCCCTTCACGAAGGCCACCCGCTCGGCGCGCGTCTTGAAAATCTCCTCCAGCCGTGGCCCCAGTTGCGCCTCGGTCACCGGCTCCTGATTGATCCTCAACTGCTTGGCCGCGTCAATCTGGATGACGATGGTCCGCGAGTTGTCCGACTGCTGTTGTTGAGGATTGGGG
>CAYVGN010000051.1:0-1928 GCA_964451215.1 uncultured Acidobacteriota bacterium | reverse complement strand
CCGGCTGCGCCTGCTGCTGAGGGTTCGGCTGGGGCACCAGCGCCTCCAGGCCCTTGGGGTTCTGCGGCGTGATGACCATGAAGATGATCAGCAGCACCAGCAGAACGTCGATGAGCGGGGTCACGTTGATATCGGAGGTTGGACCCTTGCCCGTGCCCACTGCCATTGCCATACCGATTTCTCCTTCCCCGGGGATGCCCGCCGGTCGCCGCGGCGACCCGGGCGCCACACTCCGCGAACGCAGCGCCGCGGGGCGCTACTGGCCGCCGCCCCCGCCGCCGCGCCGCTCCTCGATTTTCTCCGTCAGCAGACCCAGTTGGTCCACTCCCGCGGCCCGGACGTTGTCCACCACGTCCACCACGTCCTTGTACTTGGCGCGGGCGTCGCTCTTGACGTAGACAGTCTTGTCGACGCGGTTCGCCAACAGGTCCTTTACCTTGGGCGTCAAGTCTTCCGCCTTCATCATGGTGGGCTGAGTCGCCCCCAGGAAGATGTTGCCGTCCTTGGTGATCGCAATGACGATCGCGTCCTCCTTGTCGGCGTCCTGCATGGGCCGCGGGTTGCGCGTCCGGGCCAGGTCCACGCTGACGCCCTTCTGCAACATGGGCGTCACCACCATGAAGATGATCAACAGCACCAGCATGACGTCCACCATGGGGGTGACGTTGATGTCGGAAACGGTAACCATTTTGCGCGTGGCAAATCCCATAACATTCTCTCCTGAACCCGCCCCTGTCCCGGTGTTCGGGATGTGGGAGGGGCCGGCTCCCACCCGCCCCCGCCCGCAGACGGGCTACCTACACCGATCACCTCACTTGCGCGCGGTGCGAGCCTGGGAACGCTTCAGGAAGTAATCAATCAACTCGCTGGAGCTGTTGTCCATCTCCACGTCGAACCCTTCGACCTTGGAGGTGAAGTAGTTGTACATCCAGACGGCGGGGATGGCCACAAACAGCCCGATGGCGGTGGTCACCAGGGCTTCGGAGATTCCGCCCGCCACGGCCGCCAGACCCGTGGACTTCTCCGTGGAGATGCCCCGGAAGGCGTTGATGATGCCCACCACCGTGCCGAACAGCCCGACGAACGGGGCGGTGGAGCCGATGGTGGCCAGGCCGCTCAGGCCGCGCTTCAGCTCGGCGTGGACTATGGCTTCGGCGCGCTCCAGCGCGCGCTTGGAAGCCTCAATTTCTTCCCCCGGGATCTCCGCGCTCAACTGGTGCGCCTGAAACTCCTGCAGGCCGGCGGTTACCACCTTGGCCAGATGGCTCTTCTTGTGCCGCTCGGCGATGTAGATAGCCTCATCAATCTTGCCTTCCCGCAGGGCGCCCGCCACGGCGGGAGCGAACTCGCGCGACTGCTTGCGGGCCGAAGAGAACGCGATCCAGCGGTCGATCATCACGCCGATGGACCAGGCCGACATGATGAACAGCGCGATGACCACCGACCGCGCCGGCCAGCCCATTTGCTTCCAGAGCGAAATGGGGTCCCATCCGATGGCAGCTTCCTGGAACAACCAGAGCCCCAGGGAAGTAATGTAGGTAGCGAACATTGGTCTTTCTCTCCTCCGTCAGTTTTCTGATTGCGATGTGAAAAGCAAACTCCGCTGCCGCGGCAAGCCCCACACCGCCCGATGCCCGCCGCGGGCCGTGAACCTGCCTACTGGCTCAAGGTGAAATTGACGTCAATGGTGGTGGCGACCTCCACCGGCTCGCCGTTAAGGAACGTCGGCTGGTAGCGCCACTGCCGCACAGCGTCCAGCGCCGCCTGCACCAGCAGGGGATGCCCTTGGACCACCCGCAGTTGGTCAATCCTGCCGTCCTTGCTGATGACCGCTTCCAGCCGCACCGTGCCCTGGATGCGGGCCTGCTTGGCCAGCGGCGGATAGATCGGCTTGGGCTGACTGACCAGCTTGGCCTGTTGCACCTGCC
>CAYVGN010000050.1:0-11828 GCA_964451215.1 uncultured Acidobacteriota bacterium | reverse complement strand
TACCCGGCAGGAATGGCGCTGGATAGCTCGGGCAATCTCTATCTGGCCGATACCTACAATCATCGCGTCCGCCGGATCACCACGGCCGGAGTGATTACGACTGTGGCAGGCAATGGCGTCGCTGGATTCGCAGGAGACGGGGGCCCGGCAACCGCTGCCTCGCTCAATGCCCCCAGTGCCCTGGCGTTCGATAACCAGGGCAACATGTACCTCGCGGATGCCGGCAACCAGCGGATTCGCAAGGTCCACGCCAGCGGGGTCATCAGCACGGTGGCGGGCAACGGCGCAGCCAGCTACTCCGGCGATGGCGGTTCGCCGCTTGCCGCCAGCTTAAAAAACCCAGCAGGTGTTGCCGTGGACGCGAGCGGCAACCTTTACATCGCGGACACGGATAACAACCGCATTCGAGCGATTCCAGCGCGGCCGGCGACCTACACCGCTAACCCTTCGCGGCTGGCCTTTACTGCCACCGCGGGCGCCAGCCTCCCGGCTTCGCAGCAACTCAGCCTCGTCAGCAGCGTGGTGGGATTGGGATGGGAAATGAGCGCGGTGCTCACCAGCAGCGGCGGGAGCTGGCTCAGCGTCTCCGCATCTTCGGGAATGATGCCGTCGCTGGTCACCGTTTCAGCGGACGCAAGCAAGCTTGCGCCGGGCACGTATCAAGGAACCGTCGAGATCAGCGCGCCGGCGGCCTCGCCCTCGGTGACGGCTATCCCGGTCACATTCACGGTGACGAGCGCACAACCGGCGGGCCTGTTGGTGCTGCCCGCCAGCCTGGATTTCCGCATGCAGGCCGGGGGAACAACGCCACCGCCGCAATCGCTGCGCATCGAGAACACCGCAGGCGCCGAACTGAGCTGGACGGCCGGCGTCTCCACGGCGGTCGGAACGTGGCTCTCGATTTCTCCGGCATCCGGCTACACGCCCTGGAATCTCCAGGTGAGCGTCAACCCAACGGGTTTGGGGGCGGGCTCCTATTCCGGCGCCATCACCGTGCGTAGCGCCGCCCTCAACCAAAGCGTCACGGTCACGGTGAACCTGGTGATCTCCGCCTCGACCGCCGGAGCACTGCTGCTCAGCCAAACCAGCCTGCTCTTCCGCGCGGTAGAGGGCGGCGGCGCCGAGCCGCCGCAGACGTTTGGCGTGCTGAATACCGGCCGAGGCACGCTGGACTGGACCGCCCAGCCCACTGAGAGCTGGCTGCGGATTTCGCCAAGCTCCGGCCGC
Organism: uncultured Acidobacteriota bacterium; assembly: GCA_964451215.1. GTDB lineage: Bacteria > Acidobacteriota > Terriglobia > JAJPHL01 > JAPKYU01 > CAYVGN01. The sequence goes on along the minus strand of CAYVGN010000050.1, from coordinate 10,601 downwards.
AGCGAGTACGCCAGCACGCAGATTCCCCTGGTCACCGTGTCGGTGGATGCGGCTGGGTTGTCGCCCGGTTTCTACGTGGGGCTAGTCCGGGTGACAGCGAGCGCCGCCAACAACTCGCCGCAGGTGGTGCGCGTCGAGACGCAGGTGTTGCCCAAGGGCACGAAGTTGGGCGCGGTGGTGCGGCCCACCGGGCTGATCTTTGTAGCGGCGGCGGGCGGCGCGTCTCCCGGCGCGCAGGAGATCAGTGTGGCCACGCCGGAAACAACGCCAATCCAGTTCATCAGCCAGCCCATCGGCGGCGCCTGGGTAACACGCTTTCCTGAGGCCGGCAGCGCCACCCGCGACAGCGCCGGGCGGGTCATGGTGCAACCCACATTGGGAAGCCTGGCGGCGGGCGCCTACCGCGGCGGCCTTACGGTGATGACCATGAACGACGGGGCCCTGCACCCGGTGAACCTGTTGCTGCTGGTCTTGCCGCCCGGCACGCCAATTCAATCTGTCGCTGCGCAGTTGCAGGGCTTGCCGCTGGAGGCGCTTGCCTTCAGCAACTTGCTCACCGACGAGCCGATTGCCGCGGGTACGGCCTGCACGCCCGCCAAGCTGCACGTGCAGTTCACCAGCCTGTTCGCGACCTTCCAGGCCGTGGTCGGTTGGCCGAGCACGGTGCGCGTGCTGGTGCGCGACGACTGCGGCAACCCGGCGGTCGGCAGCGCCGTGGTCCTCTCCTTTTCCAGCGGCGACCCCTCGCTGGTGCTCACCGACCTGAAGAACGGCCATTACCAGGGCGCCTGGCGGCCCAACAGCTCCATCGCCCAGGTGATCGTGACGGCGCGGGCCCTGTGGCAGAGCTTGCAGGGTTCAGCCACGGCCGCCGCCCAGGTGGGACTCAATCCCAATCCCAAAGCTGCTAGCCTGAGCCAGGGCGGCGTGGTGCTAGGGGCTGGCTTCGAGCGCGGCCCGGTCTCGCCCGGCAGCATCATCTCGCTGTTCGGACAGAACCTGGCGGCCGAACCGGCCACCGCCACTGCCCTGCCCTTGCCGCGCAAGATGGGCGGGGTGCGGGTGCTGGTCGGCGAAAAGGAAGCGCCGCTGTTTTACGTCGCTCCAGGGCAGGTCAACGCCCAGGTGCCGTTCGAGCTGGAGGCGGACCGCCAGTTGCAGGTGCGCGTCGAGACTAATGGCGTCAGCAGTTCGCCCGAGCCGCTGGAGACCGCCAGCGTGCGGCCGGGCATCTTCACGCTGGGTCCGCCGTATGGCAGCCAGGGCGCCATCTTGATTGGCAACACCGATCGGCTGGCCATGCCGGTGACGGCGGGCGTGCCGAGCGAGCCAGCCACCGTGGGCGGCGTGGTTTCCATCTTCTGCACGGGGCTGGGCGCGACCGATCCGGCGGTGGCCTCTGGAGAGCCGGCTCCGTCGGCCGAGCCGCTCGCGCGGGTCAAAACGCCGGTGACTGTAAGCATCGGCGGCAAGCCGGCCACGGTGCAGTTCGCCGGGCTGGCGCCCGGTTTTGCCGCCCTCTACCAAGTGAACGCGGAGGTGCCGGCCGGCATCACGCCCGGCGACGCGGTGCCGGTGCTGATCACGCAGGGGGGCTTCGCTTCCAACACCGCCACCATTGCCGTACAGTAAGCCGCTCTATTCGTGAAGCGTGCGATCCGAGAAGCGACCGGACGCCGCCGCTCGCCACGGTTCGCGAATGATTCGGGCCAAGCGATCGAGCTGCCACTGTCCTGGGCGCTGCAACCGCGCGCCAATTGAACCCACCAACTTCTGGAGCACTTTGAACCTTGAACTTTCTGGGGTGAACCACTATGCTCAAATCCGGCAATCTATTGGGAGTTGAGGTGCATTATGGCTAAGGATGTGAATCGCAGGGATTTCGTGAGCAGGGCGGTGGGCGCGGGAGTGGCCCTGAGCGTGGTGAAGGCGGTGCGGCCGGCCCGGGCCCGCGTGCTGGGCGCCAACGAGCGCATCAATCTGGGGGTGATCGGCGTTGGTGGCCGCGGCCGCTACCTGATACGCCAGTTCATGGAGGTCGGCCAGAAGACCGGCGACGTTCAGATCGTGGCCGTCAGTGACGTCTACGAGAAGCGCAAGCGCCAGGCCGCCGAGCAGGCCAAGTGCGACGGCTACCTGGACTACCGCGACATCATCAACCGCAAGGACATTGACGGCGTGGTCATCGGCACCCCCGACCACTGGCACGCGCGGATGGCCATCGAGGCCATGAACGCCGGCAAGGACGTGTATCTGGAGAAGCCCATGACCCGCACGGCCGACGAGGCGCGCCAGGTCTACGAAACCTCGGTGAAGACCAAGCGCATCCTGCAGATCGGCTCGCAAACCACTTCCTCGGACCAGTGGTGGAAGGCGCGCAAGGTCATCCAGGACGGCATGATCGGCAAGATGATCATGAGCCAGGGTTCCTACCACCGCAACTCCACCAGCGGCGAGTGGAACTGGCCGATCGAGACTGAGGCCGGGCCGGGCAGCAAGGGCGACAACTACATTGACTGGAAGATGTGGCTGGGGCCGGCGCCCAAGCGCCCCTGGGACCCCGACCGCTTCTTCCGCTTCCGCAAGTACTGGGACTACTCCGGCGGCGTGGCCACCGACCTGTTCTACCATGTGATGGCCCCGCTGCAGATCTGCTGGGGCGGCGGAGAGTTCCCCTCCCGCGTGGCCGGTACCGGCGGCATCTATGTGTTCAAGGACGAGCGCGAGGTGCCCGACACCTTCATGCTGGTGGCCGATTACCCGAGCGGGCACAGCGTGGTGCTCAGCTCGAGCATGGCCAACTCCCAGCACATTCCCGGCCTGATCCGCGGCCACGACGGCACCATCACCATCGTCACCCACGGCCGGTTCGAGGGCAGGGTGGAGTTCATCACGGTCACGCCGGAGAGGCATGCCGCCGAGGAGTTCGCCAAGAAGTGGGGCTCGCCCGAGGTGAAGATCCCCATCGAGGAGCGCCCCTCGCACTACCAGAACTTCATCGAGTGCATGCGCTCGCGCCAGACCCCGGTGCTGGACGGCTTGACCGCCTACAAGGCCATGGTGCCCATCGCCATGTCGGTGGAGTCGTATCGCAGCGGCCAGGTGCTGTTCTTCGACCAGCAGAAGCAGCGGGTCACCGCTCGCGCCCCCAAGAAGGCGTAAGCGCCGGCGGTCAGGGCCATCCTCCCCTTCCTGCTTTGGCCGCCTGTCGCGGCCACCCCGGCGGTCGCGACGGGCGGCAGGGCGTTGCCTCCCTTGCGAAATTGACCAGGGGTCAGCGGGCTTGGGCGGCGCGCCGGACGTAGACCTGGCGCGCTTCCTCAAACTGCGCCAGCACGTGGCGCTTCTCTGCCTCCGAGCGCCAGCCCGGGTGATCGGCGGCCATGCGGGTGAGCTTATCCATCCAGCGCACGAAGTAGTCGGCTGACTCCCGGCTGCGAATGGGCTGATCGCCGATGTAGACATAGATGGGGTTGGTGGTGGCCATGGGGCGGCTGTCCTCAATGGGATGGACGGCGGCTCCAGCCATGGCCTGCAGCGTGTACCACCCGCTGCGCCTCACCTCGACGGCGTGCTCAAAGTCGGCCTGGCGACGGTCGCCGCCCAGGGGAATGCTCTGGATAACCCTGCCGTTGGCCACGATTTCCAGCCGGTCGAGCGGCACGATCGAGCGCAGCGCGGCCCGCAGCCGGATCTTGCCCCCGCCCGGCGGCAGGCGGATCTCGTCGCCCGGCAGCGCAGGGGGTCGCCCCGGCCACCCTGTTCCGGCCGTATCCATCACGGCGGAAAACTCCAGCAGCGGCCCGTTCGTGACGAATCCCCGCCCCTTCAGCAACGCCGCCATGAAATTCTCCCAACCGAGCTTGCCGGGACCGAGATAGAAGTAACCGCGAACCGACCCGACTAGCGCGGTGTGGTGCAGGCTGGTGATGGAGTCCTCGCCGCCGGTCGCCGGCACCTGGAAGCCGCAATTGAGCGCCTGGTGCCAGGGGATCAGCGCCGCTTCGCTGGCGCTGGACCACAGCTCGTGGTAGCTCAGCGCGCCCAGCGCCACGTCCACCGCAAAGGCCTTGGCCGCCCCCAGGTCCCCCGCCAGCGGGTCCTGCTCGCCGCCGAACGGGTGCACGTAAGCGCCAATCCCGCCCTGCTCCTTCGCCAACCGGAAGATGTCGGTGTTCGACGGGTAGAGGCTCTCGATGCCCGTCCCTTCGTAGCCGGTTGTGAACGGGGAGATCAGGTGCTCGCGCAGGTTGAACAGGGAGACATGGCCGTAGAAGGGCGGGCGGTACTCCTGCCCGGTGTGCATGATCCGCTCAGCGCTCGAGAGCGGATCGAGGACGCGCCCGGGAACGAAGTACTGGTAGTCGAGGACGCGGTTGTCCTTGTTGGCCACCTGGTGGCAGATGACATCGGCATCCTCGGCCGCGCTCATCAGGAACAGGTTCTCGGGCGTGTTGTGCAGGTTGCCGGCGTAGTTCATGTGCACGTGGTTGCTGCCCGAGTACCAGCCCCTGTCCTTCAGATTGGTCATGCGCTTCAGGGTCAAGGTGATCTGGTGCGTTCGGCCGGCTTCCACCCGGATGGTCTCCTTGGCCGGCCAGTATTCGAACCCCTTGACGGCTTCCACGGTGAGCGGCCCGGGCAGGACCTCAGCCTCATAGCGCCCGGCGGTGTGGAAGAGGTGCTGGTTGAGGCGGGCGAGGCGCTCGTAAGCGTCGCCCGGCGTGTAGGGCTTGCCGTCGGAGGCCGCCTGATAGATGCGCGCCGGCGTCTGGCGGCCGGTTTCCGCCTCCACCACACGCACCCGAACGCGGCCCATCGGCCGGCGCCAGCGCCGTTCAGCAATCTGCAGAAGCCGCTGGCGGCCGCCCCAGCTTTTCAGCAGCTTCAGTTGGGGAAGGCCTCTCTCGTTGGAGACGTGGGCGATCCACTCGCCGTCCGGCGACCAGCGCGGGTGGAAGCTGTCGTACTCGCCGAAGGTCAGCTTGTAAGGCTCGCCGCCGCCGGCAGGCAGCACGAACAGGTTGTTGTACTGGCCGCCCAGGTGCGAGCTATAGACGATGCGCTTGCCGTCCGGCGACCAGTGCGGGCGGGTGCGGTAGAGCGTCTCCTCGATGTGGATGCGCTTCGCCTGGCCTGTGTTCATCACATCCGGCTGGACGGGCGCGCGCCAGATCGCACCCGACCCAAGCGGAATCCCGCGGTTCGAGACGAAGATCAACTCCTTCCCGTCGGGCGACCAGGTGGGCGAGATGTGCAGGTCGTAGTCGCCGAAATAGAGCCGGTCGCCCCCGTAGCGGTGGCCGGTGCTCACGGCCAGCGTCTTTCCGGGGCGCCCCTCGGCGATCTCCATCACGTAGATGTTGAAGTAGCCGTTGGGCACGGTGGACACGTAGGCCAGGCGCTTTCCGTCCGGCGACCAGGCGGGGTCCACGTTGATGTGGTCGCCGTTGGTCAGCGCCCTCACCTGGCCCGTCTCCAGGTTTAACAGCATCAGGTTGATGCTCCGAGCGCCGTCGTCGGCGGTGTAGGCCAGCCATTTCCCATCCGGCGACCACTCCGGCGACGAGAGGTACTGGCGGGCGTAGACCACTTCGTGGGCCACGGTGTCGCCCACCTGGATCTTCCAGATGGAGCCGTGCATGGCGAAGGCGAGCCAGCGACCGTCGGGAGACCAGCAAGGCCACCAGGGCGTGCTGCTGCCGGCCGGCGGGAAGTAATAGTTGTGCATGTAGTTCCCGCCGGTCTTCGCCTTCTGGTAAACAGCCGGGCGCTGGCCGCGGGCCGGCAGCCAGATCAGCAGCGCGCACAGAGCAGCGGGGCCAAGACACAGTCGGATTCTCATAGGGCGGCAGAGGAATTGAACCACAATCTGTCATGGGGCCATAGCGGCAACCAGGAGCCTTGAGAATGGCCCAACCGAGCCCGGAAGGGGGCGGCAGATCTTAGCGCAGGGCGCAAGCCCTGGGAGAACCTCAGGCAGGGAGCAGGCCCAGGCCGGGCCGGGCCGGCAATAGCAGTTTTCCGCGGTCCACCAGGACGCCGCGGTAGGGATCGTTGGAGATGAGCAGGTTGCCGTCCAGGTCGGCGTAATCCACCAGCGGCGACAGGTGGGCGGCTGCCGTTACGCCAATCGAGCTCTCGATCATGCACCCCAGCATGGTCTTCAGCCCCAGCGACCGGGCGATCTGGATCATGCGATAGGCCTCCAGGATGCCGCCGCACTTCATCAGCTTGATGTTTACTCCGTCAAAGCAACCGGCCAGGCGCGGGATGTCCTGCGGGTGCAGGCAGGCTTCGTCGGCGATGATGGGGATATGGACGCGGCTGCGGACCCAGCGCGCCTCCTCCAGCATGTGCGCCGGCAGCGGTTGCTCGACCAGTTCCACGCCCTGTGACTCCAGCCAGTTGATCTTGCGCGCCGCCTCCTCTTTCGTCTTCCAGCCCTCGTTGGCGTCCACGCGCAGCGGCTTCTTGGTGACCGAGCGTACCGCTTCCAGGGTGGCCTCATCCGAGTCCAGGCCTACCTTGATCTTGAGGACCGGGAAGGGCTCGGCTTCGAGCACCTTCTGGCGGGTGGTCTGCGGATCGTCAATGCCGATGGAGAAGGTGGTGAGCGGGGCGTCGCGGGGGTCGAGGCCGAAATAGCGGTAGAGCGGGACGCCCAGCTTCTGGCCCACCCAGTCCAGCAGCGCCATGTCCATGGCCGCCTTGGCCGCGTATTGCCCCTGGACCCGGCGGAAGACTTCGGCCATGACCTTGGCGAACTGGAAGGGATCGGCCGCGCTGAGCAGGCCACGCACCGATTCCACTGCCGCCCGCGCCCCTTCGGCGTTCTCCTGGTAGCGGACGATGGGCGCGCCCTCCCCGCTGCCGGTGACGCCGCGGTGAGTGAAGCGCAGGTGGAGGTTGTCGCGATACTGGCTGGAGGACATCACCGTGGTCCAGGTGTGCCTCAGATGGAGGCGCACAATCCGCGCCTCCAGCGTCGTTTCCGCCCCGGCTGCGTTTTGGCGCGCGGGGCGGCCCAACCCGGCCGCCAATACCTTTCCACACCGGGCGGCCGCCGCTCCGCCGGCCGCCTGCAACCACTCTCGCCGGTTCATTCCCTCCTCCTTTCGGCGCGCGTTGGCGCAACCGCGGCCGCCGGGCCCGGCGGCCGGGCAACGGCCTTCAGCCGTCTGACGCCGACCAGCAACCGCCACCAGTGCGGATGGCGAAGGCGGCTGATCTGGATCACGGGTCGGCCGCGTGTGCTGGCATGCACAAACCGGCCCCCGCCGATGTACATGCCCGTGTGGGTCACTCTCTCACCCCGCTTGCCAAAATACAGCAGGTCCCCCGGCCGCGCGTGTCTCCGCCGGACCGGCCGGCTGCCGGTCCAGCGCGATTGCGGATCGGCATCGCGTGGCATCGCCGCTCCCCGCTTGCGCACCAGCATCTGCGTGAACCCGGAGCAGTCGTAACCGAATGAGGATCTGCCGCCCCACAGATACGGCAAGTTCAGGAAGCGCATGCTCAGCGCGACCGCCTCCCGAGCAGTCAGCGGCCTGGAAGGGAAGCTGACGTCGCCGCGCTGCACCCAGGCGGATTGCCCGCCGGGGAGACGCACCTGCAACCAGCGCTGCGGCTCGCCGCCCCGCTCCTCCACGACTTCCAGCCGGGTCTCAAACGGCACGGTGAGCAATGGCTTGTGCCGGGTCACGTCCGGCTCGCGGTATAGATGGGCAAACAAGCTGCGTATCTCGGCCACCCTGCCGGAAGAGGCGTAGGACGGCTCTTCCACGCCCAGGCGCTTCAGCAGCCCCGCCGCCACCCAGCCCTCGTATTCATCCGCTGTGCGCACTCTGACCCAGCCCGGTTTGTCCTCCATCACTTCCACTGGGCTGCCGTAGATGACCTGCGAAACCACGCTGGCGTCCTGGTCGGCAAGCGAATGCATTTCCGCCACCGAGGCGATCACCACGGCGCGCGGCGGCAGCAGGAGCAGGAATAATATGAAGACCATGGCGTCTCCTTCGAGAAATATCCGCCGCCATTATACTTGCTCGACTTCCCTTGCTGGGATCGCTTTCCGCATCCCGCGCCTCTCCGCCGGGGCCCCAAGGCGGACGGATGTCCGTCAACCAGCCGCAAGCTGCCCCCAGGTTTGCCTGCCCCGCGTCTGCCTAAGTGGCCGCGGCCGGGCGTAGCGGGAGCTTGACCGGGCGGCCTTCCTGCGCGGCAATCTCGGTGGCCAGGCAGATTTCGTGGGTCTTCACCGCGTCGGCGATGCTGCAATGCGATTCGGTGCTATTGAGGATGCACTCCGCCAGGTGGTCAATCTCTCCCTGGAAGGGATGGTGAGTGACGTCGCCGGAGTCGGGCAGGATGGTGGGGATGGTGGCCCACGAGGTCTGCCCCGGCCAGCGCCGGCTGAAGAACTGGTTGTTGCGGATGGTGCCCTGGTCGCCGAAAATCTCGATATTGAACACGTAGGGCATGACGCATTCCACCAGGCTGGCCACCTTCCCGATGGTGCCGTCGGCGAACTTGATGATGGTGACGCTGTTGGGCTCGTACTCATAGCGGAGCGGGTTCAGCGGGCTGACGTTGGCGTAGGCGCACACCTCCACCGCCTCCCGCTGCAGGAACCAGCGCAGGCCGTCCACCGCGTGGCAGCCGGCGGTCAGCAGGCTGCTGCCCCCGATCTCCTTCTTGATGTTCCACTCGTACTGCTTGTACCAGGGGCCGATGCCGTGCATGTAGTCCACCTCGGCGTAGTAGACGTTGCCGATGAGGCCGTCGGCCAGCGCGGTCTTGATCAGGTCGAACAGCGGGTTCCAGCGCAGGACGAAGCTGACCACGGTGCGCACGCCTGCCTCGCGCACGGCCTCGTCCAGCGCCTGCAGGCTCTCCAGGTCCAAGGCGATGGGCTTCTCCATCAGGATGTGCTTGCCGGCCCGGGCGCACTCGATGCCCTGCGGGGCGTGCAGGTGGTGCGGCGTGCAGATGGAGACGATGTCAATCTCGGGGTCGTCCAGCAGCGTGCGCAGCTCGGTGTGCGGCCGGGCGTGGCTCAGGCCGTATTCCTGGGCCTTGGCCCGGGCGCGCTCCTGCTCCCGGCTGAGGATGCCGCGCACCTGGGTGTGCGGGTTCCGCTCGAACGCCTTGATGTGCTCCCCCGACACCCAACCCGTCCCCACAATGCCCACGCCTAGCGTTTTCATGGCTTGTTTCCTCCCGTGCAAAATAGCCGTTCCCGGCTGTCCATCACCAGCAACCCCTGGCGGCTTATCCTGCGTGTAGAATAACCCTTCTTGCCTGCTCCCATGGGGGACAGGCGTGGAGGCCTATCCTACCGCATGTATCGCTGTGTTTACTACGATCTGCGCGCGGGCGTGCGCGGCGACCACATCTCGCTGCTGTTTCCCGGCTGGCAGCCGGGTGAGGAGCGGGTGGCGATCCTGTCGCCGCACGATGATGATGCTGTGCTGGGCGCCGGCTACCTGGCCCTGGCCGCGGCCCAGGCCGGCGGCCAGGTCTGGGTGCTGATCTGCTGCGACGGCCGGGGCGGCTACAGCCGGGTGGAGGAGAAAGAAACGATCATCGCCGTTCGCCGCCAGGAGACGCTGGCCGCCTACGGGCTGCTGGACATCCCCGCCGAACGGGTGGTGCGCTACAACTTCCCCGATTTCGGCCTGTTCCCGCGCATCGGTTGGAACCTGCCCGGGGGCGGCGAGGGGACCTTCGCACAGAACCTGCGGGCGCTGCGGCGCATCGGCGTCACCCGGCTGCTGGTGCCCAACGGCTACCGCGAGCACCTCGATCACACCGCGGCCTACCTGGTAGGGGCGTTCGACGGGCCGCAGGTCGGCGACCCGACCCTGGCTGACTGGGGCCTGGCCCCGCCCGTCCGCAACACCCTGATCTATTCCGTGTGGGCCGACTTCTCGCCCGAGGACGCCCTGGTGGCCGGCGCCAGCACCTCCCTCCGCGCCAACCGGGCCCTGGTGGCCCCGGCGGAGATGGAGGAGCGGCTGGCGGCTAGCCTGCGCGCCTTCCGCTCCCAGCTCGAAATCATTGACGGCTTGCTGGGGGCCCGCCGCGGCCGCTTCTTCGACGGCGGCGTGGTCGAACTCTACCAGGCCTTCGACCCTCGCCCCTCCCTCGACTACCGCCCCTACCATGCCCGCATCCGCGAGATCGCCAAGGCTTCGTAGAGAGTTCCTCGCCAGGCCACCAAGAACAGGGCGCGACGCTCCGCATTGCCTCGGCGGCAGCCTGGCGGCTAAAATAAACAACTGGCCGGCCAGCAACTGCCCGGCCGGCTGCTCGGCTTTCAACCGATAAGGAGTTTGCTTGCGGAAATGATTCAGGCAACGCAACTGCGTCCCGGCCTGCTGATCAAGCACGACGGGGACCTGTTCAGCATCTTCAGCGTGGAGCACCGCACCCCGGGCAACAAGCGCGGATTCGTCCAGGCCCGCATGCGCAACCTGCGCACCGGCGCCATGGTGGACCACAAGTTCAGTTCCGAGGACCGGGTGGAGCGCGCCATCCTGGACGAGCAGGAGATGGAGTACCTGTACAACGACGGCGACGACTACTATTTCATGAAC
>CAYVGN010000049.1:4800-11874 GCA_964451215.1 uncultured Acidobacteriota bacterium | reverse complement strand
AACTGAAGGACCTGATCAACGCCGCCATGGCGGCGTTGATCAGGTCCTTCAGTTCCTTGCTCGGCTTGAAGTAGGGAATCCTCTTCGCCGGCACCTCCACCTTCGCCCCCGTCTTGGGGTTGCGCCCGGTGCGCGGCTGCCGCTGGCGCGTGCGGAAGCTGCCAAAACCGCGGATCTCGATCTTTTCGTTGTTGCGCAGCGCCCGGACAATGCTGTCGAAGATGGTGTCCACGATGGACTCGGAATCCTTCCGGGTCATCTCCACCGCCCGGGAGACCTCGTCGATCAGATCAGCTTTCGTCATAGAAGCGTCTCGAAGGCTTTCAAGGAAGCCGTTTTTTTACTAGATCAGGGCCGCCGATGCAAGCTGTTTCCAGTCGGGATGCGCCGCGGGAACCGGGGCTGTCTGCGGACCGGTCTCAATTGTTGCTATCCGACCCGCCCCGCTCCTTCAGGCTCACCATCTCCTGGAGCGTGGTGGTGGCCCCCGCCGATTTCTGCCGCTGGAGGTATTCCTCAATCTCCCGCCGCTCGGCCTCGGTAGCCACCGCCCGCAAGCTCAAGCCGATTTTTTTCTCGGCCGGATTGAGCTTGATGACCTTGAAGTCGTACTCCTGCCCCACCCCGACGGCTTCGGCCGCCGCCTTGCGGTCCTCGCTGCCGCGCACCATTTCTGAGATGTGGCAAAGGCCCTCCACGCCCTCGGCCAACTGCACGAAGGCGCCGAAGGAAGCCATGCGCACAACGCGACCGCGCACCACGTCGCCCACCCGGGCCTGGCTGAAGAAGGTCTCCCAGGCGTCGGGCTGCAGTTGCTTGATGCCCAGCGACAGCCGGCAGTTCTCGGCGTCGATGTGCAGGATCACCGCCTCCACCTTGTCGCCCTTGCGCAGCACCTCGGAGGGGTGCTTGATCCGCTTGGTCCAGGAGATGTCGCTGACGTGCACCAGGCCGTCAATGCCCTCCTCCACCTCGACGAAGGCGCCGAAGTCGGTGAGGTTGCGGACCCGCCCCACCACTTTGTCGCCCACCTGGTAGCGTTCCGCCAGGGTATACCAGGGGTTGGGCTCAGTCTGGCGCAGGCTCAGCGAGATGCGCCGCTCCGCCGGGTTTACCTCCAGGATCTCGGCTTCCACCGTGTTCCCCGCCGAGACGATCTTGGAGGGGTGCTTCATCCGCTTGCTCCAGCTCATCTCGGAGACGTGGATCAGGCCCTCGACCCCCGGCTCCAGCTCCACGAAGGCGCCGTAATCGGTGATGCTGACCACCTTGCCGCGCACCCGGTAGCCCACCGGGTATTTCTGGTCGGCATTGGTCCAGGGGTCCTCGTAGAGCTGCTTCAAGCCCAGCGAGACCCGCTCCTTCTCCCGGTCGAACTTCAGCACCACCACATCAACCTCGTCGTTCACCTGCAGGATCTCCGAGGGGTGAGCGACGCGGCCCCAGGAAAGGTCGGTGATGTGCAGCAGGCCGTCTATGCCGCCCAGGTCGATGAACACCCCGTAGTCGGTAATGTTCTTGACCACCCCGCGCACCACGGCCCCCTCGTACAGCGCGTTCAGCGTGCGCTCTTTGCGGCCGGCGATCTCCTCCTCCAGCACCAGCTTGCGCGACACCACGATGTTGCCGCGCTTCTTGTTCAGCTTGATGATCCGGACCTGGATCTCTTTGCCCTTGAAGGCGTCCAGGTTGTGGACCGGCTTGATGTCCACCTGCGAGCCAGGCAGGAAGGCGCGTGCCCCGATGTCCACCGCCAGCCCGCCCTTGATCCGGTCCAGGACGTGCCCGCTCACCACGCCCTGCTGCTGGTAGGCGCGCTCGATGTCGTCCCACACCCTCATCCGCTCGGCCTTCTGGCGCGAGAGGTGGATGTAGCCGTCGCGCTCCTCGGTGCTCTCCAGCATCACGTCCACCAGGTCGCCCACGCGGACGTTGACACGGCCCTCGCGGCCGCGGAACTCCGCCGCCGGGATCAACCCTTCGCACTTGTAGCCGACATCCACGATGACTTCGTTCTCGGTGATCTTCAGGATCCGTCCCTTCAGGACGTCGCCTGCGTTCAGCGCGGCAAAATGGCTGTAAGAGTCCAGCAGTTTCTCGTACTCTTCCCTGCTCTGCTTAGAAGCTGCGGGCCGCTTTGCTACCGTGCGGCTCAACAACTTCTGTTCGCCCGCCATCTCGCCTGTGCCTCCTGAGGAACATTGCTGCCTGATGCCCCGCTTCCGCACGCGCTCCACTACTGCGGGGCCCTGGGGAAGGGTGCCGGATGAGTGCGGAAATTGTTACTGTGGGACCATTCCTAAGAAGTAACTTACCGGTCCCTACCAGCCTGCTTTGCGCGGGGCGCTTGGCAGGTGCAGCAGGTCGAAACACTATAGCTGACTCGCTCGCGCGCTGTCAATGAACCGCGGCCCCTCCGATCACCGACCCAAGATTGATTATAACCTTGCGATTCAGAAGGTTCCAAGAGCCGCTCGGCCGCCGCTGGCGCCTGCGACCACCACGCTGGTGTCATAGAAGCGTGGGGTCCAGAGCGACGGGCGGCGCCTGCTCAGGCGGCTCGGCGGCCACCGGCTGGTGCGGGAGCCGCACGGCGGGGGCCGACAGATACTGCAGCAGCAGGTCCAGCGAGTCCCCGAAGTAGTGCTGCAACAGGCGGCCCACGGCGGCCTGGCGCGCCTCGGCCAGGGTATAGGCCGCGCGGTAGAGGTGAGCGCGACCCGACTTGCGGCGCGTCACCGCGCCCTTGCGCGCCAGCCGGTCCAGCACGGTGAGCACCGTGGTGTAAGCCAGGGGGCGACGGAGCAGCAAGTGTTCCCGCACGCCGCGCACCGTCAGGTCGCCGGCATCCCACAGCACCTCCATGCACTCCAGTTCCAGTTCCGGCAAGTCCATTCTGCCGCCGGCGGCATCCTTGCGACGCATTGGTTCACTGGCCGCCCGCGCGCCCCGGCGCGGGACAGGCAACGCGTGGTTGTGCCCGGCAGAAGGCCGGGCCTGGCATCACTTGCGGCGACGGAAGGGAGGAAGCCAGGAGCGGCCGCGGCGCTTGCCCTTGGGGGCCAGCAGTTCCTCCTCCGACATCTCCTTGGGCACCAGCCGCGCGTAGTCATAATTCGCCGCCGCTCCGCTGTCGGTGTATCCCGGCTTCACCTCGATGTACGCTTCCTCGCGCAGCTTGGTCAGATACTGGCGCAGCGCGGGCTGAATCTCCTGCAAGTACAGCGCCTCCTGGATCTCGCCCTCCACCGCCGCCAGCGGTGGGATACCCGCGTCGTGGCGGTCCTCCACCTTGATAATCTGCAGCCCGAACTTGGTCCGGATGGGCTCGCTGACCTCGCCCTTCTTCAGCTTGAAGGCTACCTCCTCGATCTCCCGGGCCATCATCCCCCGCCGGAACCAGCCGATGTCGCCGCCGGCGCTCTTGGCCGTCGTCCCGTCGGAATACTGCTGCGCCAGGTCGGCGAAGTTGCCGCCCTTGCGGATCTTTCCCAGGACCTCCTTGGCCTTCTTCTCGGCCGCTTCCAGCTCGGTTCCTTCCTTGCCCTCGGTGGAGATCAGGATTTCGCCGATGCGCACCTCCTCCGGCCGGTCGAATTTCTGCTGGTTCTCCTCGTAGTACTTCTTCAGCCGGTCCTGGGTGATCTGGATGCGCGAGCCCACTTCGCGGCCGATCAACTGCTGCGTGATCAGGTTGTTCTTGATGCTACTCTTGAAATCCTCGAAGCTGCCTCCCTGGGCATTGACAGCGCGTTCCAGGTCATCGAGCGTCGCCAGCCCCATGTCCTTGCGGATACGGTCCAGCCGCTTCACCACCTCGGTTTCCACGTTGATGTTCATGTCCTTGCCGCGCTGCAGCAGCAGGGACTGGTCGATCAGCTCCCGCAGCAGGTCCTTTTCCCGCTCGGCGAAGGCCGCCTGGAACTGCAGCACGTTCCCCTGGTACTGCTGCTGGAGCTCCTGCCGGAGGGCCGCGCGCGCCCGCTCCAGTTCGGACTTGGTGATCACCTCGCTGTTCACCTTGGCGGCGATCTCTTCAATCACGTCGCCCGCCCGGGCGGGCAGGGCCAGAACGGCCAACAAGACGGGAGCCAACAAACGCACGCACCACCTCGTTATCCAATCTCACTGCCTACTCTACAGTACGGGTGTAGTAGAGACAAGTTCCGAGAGCAAGGCCGCACCGGAACGCATTGACAGAAACTGTCGCAGTTCCCTGCTCCTTGCACAATGACCCTGCTAAGCATCTCCCCCCAAGGCGCTGAAGGAGTGCGTACAAGCCCAGGTCAAGGAGGGCGGCTGCAGCACTCCCAGCGAGTACGCTAGAGCAGTTGGGCAAGCAACCGGCGGACCTCCTGGAGGGCGCTCGAGCCATTGAGCGGGAAGCGCAGGAGGCCGGCGGGGGTGAATTGGGCCCCCGGCCGCGAAGCCACGAACTCCATCAACCGTGCCGGGTCCACGGCAGCGTCTTCGTGGAACTTGACGCTGATGGTGTCCCGCTTGCGCTCGATCGAGTGTACCCGCAAGCGCCCGGCCGCCAGCTTCAGCTCGGCGTATTGCAGCAGGTTCAGCACGGGCTCCGGCGGCGGGCCGTAGCGGTCGGCCAACTCGCGCTCCACCTGGGCCCGCTCCGCCAGGTCGGAAATGCCGCCGATCTGCTTGTACATGCGCAGACGCTGGCTCTCTTCCGGTATGTAGTCAGGCGGGATGCGGATGTTCAGCCCCAGGTTGATGGCGGTCTCGGTTTCCACCGGGACTTCCTCACCCTTCAGTTCCCGCACCGTCCGCTCCAGCAACTGGCAATACAGGTCGAAGCCGACGGCATTGATGTGGCCGTGCTGCTCGCCTCCGAGCAGGTTGCCCGCCCCGCGCAACTCCAGGTCCAGGGCGGCGATCTTGAAGCCGGATCCCAGGTCGCTGAACTCCTTCAGTGCGGCCAGGCGCTTGCGCACTGGCGGCGTCAATTCGCGATCCTCGGGAACCAGCAGGTAGGCGTAAGCGCGGCGGTTGGAGCGGCCGACCCGGCCGCGCAACTGGTACAGTTCGGCCAAGCCATGGCGGTCCGCCCGGTTCACGATAATGGTGTTGCAGAGGGGAATGTCCAGCCCATTCTCTACAATTGTAGTTGAAATGAGCACGTCCGTTTCGTGTCGCACGAATCCCAGCATCGCCTTCTCCAGGGCCCGCTCTTCCATCTGGCCGTGAGCCACCGCCACCCGCGCCCTGGGAGCCAGCTTCTGGATCTGGGCCGCGACGGAACTGATGGTTTCCACGCGATTATGCACGAAGTAAACCTGCCCACTGCGGGCCAGTTCTTGCTCGATCGCTGTTCGGACGATGCTTTCATTAAAGGGAGCAACGACAGTCTGGATGGCGAGGCGGTCCTTGGGAGCCGTCTCAATGACGGACATGTCCCGGAGGCCGACCAACGACATATGTAGTGTTCGGGGAATCGGCGTGGCCGACATCGCCAGCACGTCTACCTGCGCCCGCAATTGCTTGATCCGTTCCTTGTGCCGCACTCCAAACCGCTGTTCCTCGTCAATGACCAACAGGCCCAGGTCGCGGAAGACGACGTCCTGCGACAGCAGGCGGTGCGTTCCGATCACGATATCCACCTTGCCCAGTTCCAGGTCCCTCAGCACCTGCTTCTGTGCCCTGGGCGAGCGGAAGCGGCTGAGCATCTCGACGCCGACGGGAAAAGCGGCGAAGCGCTGACGAAAGGTCTCGAAGTGCTGGAAGACCAGGACGGTGGTGGGGGCCAGCACGGCCACCTGCTTGGACTCCTGCACCGCCTTGAAGGCGGCCCGCATGGCCACCTCGGTCTTACCGTACCCCACGTCGCCGCACAGCAGCCGGTCCATGGGCTCGGACTTCTCCATGTCGCGCTTGACGTCGGCGACGGCGGTGAGTTGGTCCGGGGTTTCCGCGAACTCGAAGGCGTCCTCGAACTCGCGCTGCCAGTGGCTGTCGGCAGTGAAGGCGAAGCCCTGGGCCAGCCGGCGCTGGGCGTAGAGCTTGAGCAGCTCCTCGGCCATGTCGCGCATGGAGTTGCGGACGCGCGCCTTAGTGCGCTCCCAGGTGCCGCCGCCCAGCTTGTCGAGCTGCGGGCGGGCGCCTTCCAGGCTGCGGTACTTCTGCACCCGGTCCAGGCGGGTCAGCGGGACGTACAGCCTGGCCTCCTCGGCGTACTCCAGCAGCATGAAGTCGCCGGCCTTGCCGTCTTCCCCGGTGGTGATCTCCCTCAGGCCCAGGTAGCGGCCGACGCCGTGCTCGACATGGACCACGTAGTCGCCCACTTTCAGGTCGCGGAAGTCAGACAGGAAGGTGGACAGGCGCGACTTGGAAGGCGCCGCCTGCGCCAGCGGGTGGAGGACCAGTTCGGAGGTGTCGAACAAGTCCTGGTGGCCGAAAACTGCCAGGCGGTCGTCGGGAAAAATAACGCCGTGCGGCACGGCCCCCTTGAGGATGACTGTGGAAGTGATGGGCGTGGCGATGTAGGCCTTTTCTTCCAGGTAGCCGTCGGCGCCGTGGGGCACCTGGCGAACGCCCACCTGGTAGGGGATGCTGTAGTCGGTGAGGAAGTCGGCCAGGCGCTCGAGGTCGCCGGTGGTGGCGGCGAAGAACACCACCCGGTAGCCCTGCTGGACGCGCCGCCGGATTTCGTCGGCGCACTGCGGGACGTTCCCATGGAAGCGAGGCGGGGGCTGGCTGGCAGCGGCAAACTCCGTCGGTCCCGAGCCTCCCTGGGCCCGCAGCATCCCCAGCTCTTCCAGGTAGACCCGCGGCAGCGCGGCCAGCCGCTCTTGCAGTTCGGCGCGGGTCAGATAAAGCTGTCCCGGGTAGAGGCGCGCATGCCTGCCCGCCTCCTGGGCCCCGGCTTGCAGCCGCTGCTCCAGGTGCTGCAGCTCGGCAAACGCCGCTTCCGGCTCTTCGATGATGAGCAGCGGATCGGCCGCCAGGTCGAACAGCGTCCCGGCCAGCGGCGCCACCAGGGGCAGCAGGAATTCCCAGCCGGGGAAGGGTTCGCCGGGCGAGTAGAAGCCCCGCGGGCCGGCTTGCAGCTTCCCGGCT
>CAYVGN010000049.1:0-4790 GCA_964451215.1 uncultured Acidobacteriota bacterium | reverse complement strand
AGTTCCAGCAGCAACTCGCGGCGCACGGGGAAGTCCGTCAGCGGAAGCAGCGTCACTTCTTCCCGGGGGCCGGTGGAGCGCTGGCTGACGGGATCGAATTCGCGGATGGACTCCACCTCGTCGCCGAACAGCTCCAAGCGAACGGGGCGCGCCGACTCCGGCGACCAGGCGTCCACAATGCCGCCGCGGACCGTGAACTGGCCCACCATCTCCACCGGCTCCTGGCGCAGGTAGCCGACGGCCGCCAGGTGTTCCGCCAGCGCCCCCAGTTCGAGCCAGTCGCCACGGCGAACGGTGCGGGCCAGGCCAGCGTAAAACTCCGGCGGCTCCAGGCGCATGGCCGCCGCCGCCAGCGGGGCCACCACCAGCCGCGCTTGCCCCTGCGCCAGCTTCCACAGCGCGATGGCCCGCTTTTCGCTGATTTCCGGGTGCGGGGAAAGGCCATCGTAGGGGAGCGTGTCGTGGGCCGGAAGCAGCACCGCGGCGCCCGCCCGGCTGGGGTTCACCAGCTCCAGCAGCGTGGCGATGACCTCAAAGGCCGCCTCGGCCTGCCTGTTGTTGGCGGTAAAGAACAAGACCGGGCGGGCGGCGGAGCGGGCCAGCAACGTGGCGTAAAACAGGCGGGCGGTGTCCGTCAGGCCGGTGATGCGTGCCGCTTGCCCGCGCACCTCCCCTTGTACCGCCCGAAGGGCGGCGTTCTTCTCCAGTTCCAGGAGCAGGTCGCGGACAAAGGGCAGAACCATGATCTCAGGCTGGAGGCTTCAGGCTTGAGGGCAGACGTACCTCAACCCCCTCAGGCCTCATGCCTTTCCCCCAAAACGTTCCCGCACCGTGTCGAGGATTTGGGAGGTGGACCAGCCCGGTTCCAGCTCCAGGGAGACCACCTGGCCGCCGCGGGCCTCCACCTCCTGGCGCCCGACGATGTAGGAGCCCCAGTCGGCGCCTTTCACCAGGACGTCGGGGAGCAGGGCAGCCACCAGCTCCCGCGGCGTGGCCTCGTCGAATATGGTGACGAAGTCCACCGCCTCCAGGGCGGCCAGCAACTCGGCGCGCTCCTGCTCGGGGACGACCGGCCGGGTCGGCCCCTTCAGTTCCCGGACACTGCGGTCGCTGTTGACGCCGACCACCAGCGCGTCGCCAAGGCGGCGCGCCCGCTCCAGCAGGGTCACGTGACCGGGATGCAGCAGGTCGAAGCAGCCGTTGGTGAAGACCACCCGCCGCCCGGACGTTTTCAGCAGCGTGGTTTGTTCCAGGAGCTGTTGGCGATCGAGGACTTGTCCCACGTGACCGCAGAGACGCTCCCTTCAATCTTACCATGCGCGGCGGCCAGCTCCGGTCCCTTCCCGTCCAGAAATGAACCGGCGGCAACTGCAGGGCCGGGCGCGTGTGGTAGACTAACGGCGCGAACCAAAACCCCAACCGGGGGATCCTGCTATGGAAATCGAATCGGACCTGCTTGATCCAACCATTGACCCATCCACTACCAAGCCGCTGCTGGCCTACGAGAACATTCGGGTGGACATCAACGGCGCGGTGGCGCGGCTCACGCTGGACAAGGCTGCGACGCACAACTCACTCACCGTCCGCATGATGGAGGAGATGGTGCAGGCCATCGAGCAACTGCACGACGCCTATGCGGTGCGGGTGATTCTGATTGAGGCCAGCAAGGAATCGAAGTGGTTCTGCGCGGGGGTGGCCTTGGCGGACGTGACCCCGGAACGGGCCTTCCAGATGGTAGAGACCTTCCATTCCATCTTCCGGGCCATGCTGGAGATCTCCAAGCCCGTGATCACGGTGGTGAACGGGGGCGCCGTGGGCGCCGGCTGCGAGCTGGCGCTGTTCGGCGACATGGTGCTGGCCAGCGAGAGGGCCTTCTTTGCCCAGCCGGAGATCAAGGCCGGGCTGTTCCCGCCCATTGCCGCCATCATCCTCCCCTTGCTGGTGGGCCCCAAGCGCGCCCTGCAGATGATCCTGACGGGTGAGCGGATCGGGCCCCAGGAGGCCCTCAGCCTCGGGCTGGTCAACAGGGTAGTGCCCGAAAGCGAGCTGGAAAAAACCGTGCAGAGCATGGTCACCCAGATCTCCGAGCAAAGCGCGCCGGTGCTGGAAATGGCCAAGAAGGTCATCTACAAGTCCCTGGGCCTGCCCTTGCTGGAGGCCATGAGAGTCAGCGCGGACCTCTACCTGAACCAGTTGATGGAGCTGGAGGATTCGCGCGAAGGCCTGCGTGCCATCCTGGAGCGGCGCAAGCCGGTCTGGAAAAACAAATAACATGTCCGTCCCACAACAGCCGAAGATCACCTCCACCAAGAGGGCCGACTACCGCGAGAGCTACTCCAACAGCGTGCAGATCCGGGTGAACGTGTGGGACTTCTTCCTACAGTTCGGCACGATCAACCAGACGGCGCCCGATGCCGTGGACATTGAGTACTTCCAGGGGATCTACCTGAGCCCCCAGCAGGCCAAGGCGCTGCTGAACGTCCTGCAACAGAACGTCATCACCTACGAGAACACGTTTGGGGAAATCAAGCTGGATCCCCGCATGGGCACGCTCGCCGTCCAGTAGGGCGGAGTTCGGAATCGGGGTGCGCCGTGCGGAGTGCGGTAATGGGCAAGGCCGGCAAGCTCCGCACGCGGGAGGGCTGGCGGGCGCACCTGCTGCTGGCGGGGGTCTGCGTCGGCTTGGTCCTACTGCTCCACCTGCCCCTGTTGGACCTGCCCTACTACTGGGACGAAGCCGGCTACTACATCCCTGCTGCCCGCGACTTCTACCTCGACGGCCACCTGGTGGCCCGCAGCACTGTGCCCAACCCGCATCCCCCGCTGCTGTCCATCTACCTGGCCGCGGCCTGGAAGCTGTTCGGCATGAAGCCGGTGGTGACACGGGTGGCGCTGGCCGTTGTGGCCGGAGTGGCGCTGTACGCTCTGCTGTTGCTGGCGCTGGTCACGGTGCCCCCGGCGGCCGGCCTGTGGGCCGCGGCGCTCACCGCCACCACCCCGGTCTTCTTCGCCCAAAGCACATTGGCACACCTGGATGTGGCTGCCACCCTGGGCACCCTGCTCACCCTTAACTTCTACCTGCGCCAGCGGCTGCTGCCCTGTGCCATCGCCGGCACGCTGCTCTGCCTGGTCCGGGAAACAGGAGCGCTGGTGGTGCTGACCCTGGCTGCGCTGGAGTTGCTCGGCAGGGGCTCCCGTTGCCGCCACTCCCACCCAGCGATCACAGGCTCCGGACAGGTGAGGATGCCTGTCCGTAGCGCGCTGTGGCTGCTGCTTCCCCTTCTACCGCTCGCTGCCTGGTTCCTCTACCTGCGCTGGCAGACTGGGCTGTGGTTGGGCAACCCCTACTTCGCTTTCTACAACGTCTGGGGCGTTCTCCATCCAGCGCGCTGGGCGCTGCAATTCGGCAAGCGCCTCTACCAACTCTCGATCGCCAACTTCCATTGGGTGGCTGCCCTGCTGATACTGGTTGCGGTGCGCCGTTCCGCCTTTTCCATCCCCGCCAACCGGCGGCGCACGCTGGTCTCGGTCCTGGTTGTCTACGTCCTCTTTCTGAGCGTCTTTGGGGGAGCGCCCCTCACCCGCTACCTTCTTCCCGTATTCCCCTTGTTTTTCCTGCTGGCCGCCGACGCCGCTTTCGAGCTGCGCTGGCCCGGGCGGAAGGCTGTGCTGTTCATTCTGCCGCTCGCCTTTGCCGGCTGCTGGTTCTGGAACCCTCCTTACCCGTTCAGTTATGAAGACAACCTGGCCTATGCCGATTTCGTCAAGCTGCACCGCGCCGCGGTGCCGTTGCTGGAGCAATACGGCCCTGGAGCGCGCATCCTGACAGCCTGGCCTGCCAGCGACGAGTTGGCGCGTCCCTGGCTAGGCTACGTGGACCGGCCGATGAAAATCGCAGCAGTTGAGGACTTTTCGCGCGAGGCATTGGAGGCCGTGCAAACAGGGGACTTTGACGTCCTTTTCCTCTTCTCTCGCCAGTGGCGACCGGAGTGGTTTGACCGCTACCCACGCCTGACCGCGCCGCAGCAGCGCTACTTCGGAATCCGCCGCCAGGCATCCGCTGAATGGATCCGGCAACGATTCGGATTCGAGCGACACGCACATATGGAATTAGGAGGACAGTGGGTGGAAATCTGGGCCAAAAGCCACATCCATCCCTCGCCGGCCGTTCCTATTCCCAACAAAGCAAAGGCTGTCGGGCCGGTCGTCGCCTCGGTACGCCAGATGCACGTTGTCCATGGTTGGCGATGACCAGCGATACGGCAATCCTGGAGAACAAACTGTACGTCCGCATCGGGCACTGCAAAGGCTGCGCCTTTTGCGTGGAGTTCTGTCCCAAGCGCGTCCTGTTCGTGTCTCCCGAGTTTAACAGTAAGGGGTACCACCCGCCGGGCGTCGATTCTCAGGCCAAGTGCAGCAACTGCAAGCTGTGCGAGCTGTTGTGCCCCGAGTTCGCCATCTATTCGACTGACTTCCCCCGCAACGGCACAGGGAACAACGCGGGCCAGGAGGCAGGGAGATGAGCGTGCCGAGCGTTTTTACCGGCGAGCACTTCATGAACGGCGACACGGCCTGCGCCGAGGGTGCGCTGGCCTGTGGCTGCCGCTTCTTTGCCGGCTACCCGATCACCCCGGCCACGGAAATCGCCGAGCGGATGGCGCGCCGGCTGCCGCAGGTCGGCGGCATCTACATCCAGATGGAAGACGAGATCGCCTCGATGAACGCGGTGCTGGGCGCATCGTGGGCGGGCACGCTGGCGATGACGGCGACCTCCGGTCCCGGCTTCAGCC
>CAYVGN010000048.1:0-11999 GCA_964451215.1 uncultured Acidobacteriota bacterium | reverse complement strand
TCCCGGCATCGGCAAGGGCATGGTGCAGAACCTGCGGGAGATCTGCCGCAGCGGCGAGCTCGACGTTCACCAGCAGTTGCTCGAGAAGTTCCCGCCCACGGCGCTGGAGATGTTGCGCATCCAGGGCCTGGGGCCCAAGGGCATCGCGCTGATCTGGAGCGCCTACCGCTGCGGCACGGTCGCCGAGCTGGAGCAGCTCTGCCGCGAGGGCAGGATCCGCGTCCTGCCGCGTATGGGCGAGAAGCTGGAGCAAAAAATCCTGAAGTCCATTGAGGCCTACCGGCGCAGCGCCGGGCGCTTCCTAATCAACACCGCCGAGCGCATCGCGGAGGAGCTCGTGGATTACCTGCGGCAGGGCCCCGGCGCCGCCACGCTTGCCGTGACGCCGGCCGGCAGCCTCAGGCGCGGCAAGGAGACCATTGGCGACCTGGACATCCTGGTTACCGGCGGTCGCGGCCAAGAGCAGATCGAGCACCTGCTGAAGTACCCGAAGGTGCAGGACATCGTGGCCAAGGGAGAGAACAAGGTCAGCTTCAAGCTGCCGGAGGCCGTCCAGGTGGACGTCCGCTTCCTGGAGCCGGAGAGCTACGGCGCAGCCATGCAGTACTTCACCGGCTCCAAGGAGCACAACGTGGCGCTGCGCGGCCGGGCCATCAAGATGGGCTACAAGCTGAGCGAGTACGGCCTGTTCCGCGCCCGGGATGAGCAGCGGGTGGCCGGGACCACCGAGGAGGAGATCTACCAGACGCTCGGCCTGGACTACATCCCGCCGGAGTTGCGCGAGAACTGGGGGGAGATTGACGCGGCCGCCGAGCACCGCCTGCCGCGCCTGGTGGAACTGGAAGACATCAAGGGCGACCTGCACCTGCACACCACGGCCACCGACGGCCACGTCTCGATCGAGGAGATGGCCGAGGCGGCGCGCGCCCGCGGCCTCCACTACATCGCCATCACCGACCACTCCAAGGCGCTGGCCATGACCAACGGCCTGGACGAACGCCGCTGCCTGGAGCAGGCCCGGGCCGTGCGCGAACTGAACCGCCAGATGGAGGGCATCCGCCTGCTGGCCGGCATCGAGGTGGACATCCTGCGCGACGGCCGCCTGGACTTGGCTGACGACGCCCTGGCCCAACTCGACATCGTCACCGCCAGCGTCCACTCCTACTTCCGCCTGGAGCCGGCCGAGATGACCGACCGCCTGCTGCGCGCCCTGGATAACCCCTACGTCCACGTCCTGGCTCATCCCACCGGGCGGCAACTGCTGGTCCGCGAGGCGTTCAGCTTCGACTTCGACCGTATCCTGGCCGAAGCCGCCCGCCGCAACGTCCACCTGGAGATCAACGCCGCGCCCGAGCGCCTGGACCTGAACGAGCAACACGCCCGGCGCGCCCAGGAGCGCGGGGTAAAGGTCATTATCTCCACCGATGCCCACCATCCCCGACACCTGGCCAACATCAAGTACGGGGTGAAGATGGCGCGGCGCGCCTGGCTGGGGCCCGCCGACATTCTCAACACCCTGCCCCTGGAGCAGCTCCTCCAGGCCCTGGCCCGCCGGCAAAGCCCTTCGTGAATGGCTTCTCTCCGCGGACGCGCTTTCGATAGAATCTGCCGCCGTGGGAGGCAACGGCAGGACAATTCCCGAGTCGCGCTTCGCCGGCTGCCTGCTGGGCCTGGCCATCGGCGATGCGCTGGGGCTGGCGGGCGAGAACCTGACGCGGCAGGCCATCCGCAAGCGCTTTGGGCAGCTCGACCGGTTTTCTCTCTACCCGGGGCGTGCCTACGTCTCGGATGACACCGAGCAGGCCATGGCGCTGGCGGCTTCGCTGGCGGAGAAGGCCGCCTTCGACAAGGCCGATTTCGCCCGCCGCCTGCGCCGCTGGTTCTGGACCTTGCCCCCATTTATCGGCCTGGCGACCGTGCGGGCGTGCATCAAGCTGAGCCTGGGCTTCGGCGCCGAGCGCAGCGGCGTCAACTCCGCCGGGAATGGCTCAGCGATGCGGGTGCCCCCGCTGGGCCTGTTCTTCACGGGGCGCAGCGAGGAACTGGTGCGCGCGGCGGAAGAATCAGCGGCGGTCACGCACCGGCATCCGCGGGCCATTGCCGGAACGGTAGTGGTGGCGCTGGCGATTGCCGAGTTGGCGGCCGCCGCGACGCCGCCGGACGCGGCAGCCTTTGCCGGTGGGCTGGCGGAAGCCGCCGGCCGCTATGACAGCCCGCTGGCTGACGCCATCCGCCGCCTGCCGCACCTTCTCGGAGCTGATCCCGACCAGGCGCTCGACCTCCTGGGCACTTCCGGCTACGTGCTGCACACCGTTCCGGCGGCTCTGTACTGCTTTCTGCGCAGCCCCGGCTCATTCCGCGATACGGTTTGTCTGGCGGCCAGCGCCGGGGGCGACACCGATACCATAGCCGCTATTGCCGGAGCACTCAGCGGGGCCTTGAACGGCGTTGAGGCGATCCCGAAGCAGTGGCTGGAGGGCCTGGAGAGGGCTCCGGGAGCGGGCCGCGCCTCCTATGTCTGCGGCCTCGCCGCCAGCCTGCATCAGGCGGCCATCACCGGCCTCCAGCAGCCACGCCTCCCCCTTTCTCTTGCCAGTATTGGCCGGGCTCGCGTTGAATTCTACTCGCTATTGATCGTCCACGTTTTGCTCCGCATCGTCTGGCGATTCATTCCTGGCCGGTAAGCGAAGCGGCAGGGGGCTTCCCGCCCATTAGTTCCCTGGAGGTCCTTTATTGGGCTATCTGCTTCGGCATGGTTGGCTCAAGGCCCGCTTCTGTGCTTCCCTATGGAAGGAGAGGCTTGCTGGCGCCACAGTACAGCGCGACAGAGGTGCCCGCGGGCTCCCGGAGGGGCCAGCCGCCACATCGGTCAGGGAGGTAGGAGATGGTCATCACGATATCGCGCCAGTATGGCAGCGGCGGCCACCTGGTAGGCCAGCAACTGGCCCAGCGACTGGGTCTGCGCTTCCTCGACCGTGAGATCATCGAGGCGGTGGCGCAGCAGTTGAAAGTGCCGGCTGACTGGATCGAGGACAAGGATGAAGCGGTGGAAGGCCTGCGCGAGCGGATCAGGAACTTCATGGCCCTCAGCCTTCCCGACTCACCTGTCTATCCACCTCCGCCGGGTGCGGGCGTGGAGCCGCTGACGGCCGAGCTGACCCAGCGCTATACCCGGGAGATGATCCGGCAGGCAGCCGAAGTGGGAAACGTGGTGATCGTGGGGCGGGCCGCCCAGGTGCTGCTGGCCAGCCACCCCGGCGCCCTCCACGTGTTCCTTTACGCGCCCCGGGAGATGCGGGCGACGCGCGTCATAGAGCAGCGCGGCCTGAGCCACGATGCCGCCCTGCGCCTGATCGAGGAGATGGACCGCAAGCGCGCCGAGTACCTGCGGGTCTACTACGGCCGGGACTGGCGCCAGCCGGAACTCTACCACCTGATGCTGGACACCGGCATGACCGGGATCGAGGGAGCCGTGGAGTTGATCCTTTGGTGGCGGGAGCGGTTTGCCGCGCGCCAGCCCGCCTGATGCCGTGACCGTAGCGCCGCCATCTTGCCGGCAGGCCGTCCGCGGATCCGGCCGAGAGGGTGGCGCTAGGCAACAAGACGGGAGGAAGGCGATGGTCATCACCATATCGCGCCAGTTCGGCAGCGGCGGCCACGAAGTGGGTCGTCTGCTGGCCGACCGTTTGAAGCTGCGCTTTCTGGACCGCGAGATCATCGAGACTGTGGCGCAACGGCTGCAGGTGCCGCCCGACTGGGTGGAGGAAAAGGACGAGGCGGTGGAGAGCTGGCGGGAGCGCGTCCGCAACGCCCTGGTCAGCCTGCCCGACTCGGCCATCTTCCCGCCGGCGGTGGATAAGGGCCTGGCGCCGCTTACCTCAGAAACCACCCTGCGGCTCACCCGCGATATCATCGAGCAGGCGGCGCGCGTGGGCGACGTGGTGATCGTGGGCCGGGGCGCCCAGGTGTTGCTCGGCCCGTTGCCCGACGCCCTCCACGTTTTCGTCTACGCCCCGCGCCAGATGCGCGTCGAGCGGATCCTGCAGCTCCGCCGCCTGGACCACTATGACGCCCGCAAGCTGACCGAGCGCTTGATTGATGAAATGGACCGTAAGCGGGCCCACTACTTGCGCGTCTTCTACGGCCGCGATTGGCGCCAGCCCGAGCTGTATCACCTGATGGTCAACACCGGGCTTACGGGGATCAGCGGCGCGGCGGACTTGCTGGAGTGGTGGGTGGGGCGGTTCACGGCGCGCCAGGCCGCCTAGGAGTTTCGGATTGGGCATTGTGGGTTGCGGATTGACAGTAGTTCTCTTCTAGGGAGGAGGCGTACATGCGGAGAGTTTCATGGCTGTTGCTTGTTTTTTGTTTGCTGCTGGTTGTCCGGTCGGCTGAGGCGCAGAAGAAGGAGTTCGCCATCAAGCCGGTGCTGCACTCGGTGAGCTACGCGGGCGTGTGGCGCGGGCAGACCCAGCTCACGCTGGACCAGTTCCTTCTGAAGGCGAAACAACTGGGCTTCACGCGGGTCATGCTGGTGGCCAAGCGCCCGCACCTGGCTCCTGCCGACTACGACGCGGCGGCCAGAAAGCGGCTGCGCGAGCGGCTGAAGGAACTCGGGCTGGAACTGGTGGCCCTGGCCGGGTACACCGACTACACCGCCGGGGTCGAGCGGCCCGGCATCCCGGTGGCCGAGATCCAGGCCGCCTACGTTGGGGAACTGGCGCGGCTGGCCCGGGACGTCGGCGCTCCGCTGGTGCGTGTCTTCACCGGCTACGAGCGTCCCGGCATCCCTTACGACCAGCAGTGGGCGACGGTGGTGAACGGCCTGAGACTGTCGGGCCGGGAGGCGGCGCGCTACGGCATCACGCTGGTGGTGCAGAACCACCACGACATCGCCGTGCACCACGACTCCATGTTCGAGTTGCTGCGCGAGGTGAACGAGCCCAACGTGAGGGCTGCCTTTGACGCCTGGTCGCCGGCGCTGGAAGGCCTGAGCGGACCCGAGCTGGCCGACGCGGTTCGCAAGATGGCGCCCTACCTGGCGCACACCACCGTGGCCGACTACCGCAAGTTCCCCCGCTTCCGCTACGACCCCACGCTGGTCAACTACGCGCGCCAGGGCTCAGACCTGGTACGGGCGGTCCCCATGGGCACCGGCTTCATTGACTACCGCTCCTTCTTCCAGGCCCTGCGCGACATCAACTACCAGGGCTACGTCGCCTACGAGATGTGCGAGGTGCTGGAAGGCGGCGGATCGGAAGAAAACCTGGACCGCACGGCGCGCACGTTCCTGGAGTGGGTTGAGGCCTTCAACCGCGGGCTGGCCGTGCCTGCCGGCCGGGAGTAGAACGGGCGCCTTTCTCGTGGGAAGGCGCTGCCTTCTCAGGCTCTGGGAGGATCAAGATGATTGGCCAGTTCGCTGAGGCTCTCTTGTTGGCTTTCTCGCTGGCTGCTGCTGGTTCGTCCCCGCAAACGGCCGCTCCGCCGGGGAAAGACAGCGTCGCCTACATTCCGGCCAAAGCCCTGGCGGCGGCGCTGGCCAAGCCTTCGGCCGCGACGCTGCTCCAGCGGGAAAGGTATCAGGTGATGATCAACCGCCGCACCGGCCCCGGCCAGTCGGAACTGCACGAGGCCGACACGGATATCTTCTACGTGCTGGATGGCTCAGCCACGCTGACCACCGGCGGCACGGTGGCGGGCGGCAAGACCACCGCGCCCGGCGAGATCCGCGGAACCGGCATCCAGGGCGGTCAGGCTTACCACCTGTCCAAGGGCGACATCATCACCATCCCTCGCCGGACCCCTCACTGGTTCAGCGAAGTCCGCGGGACCTTCGACTACCTGATCATCAAGGTGCGCTGAGAAAAGGTCAGCCAAAGCACAGACGACTGCCCCGTGGGACAGGTGAGAGGGCTTCACGGACCGAGCTGACCGAGCTTCATCCGGGCCAGCTCGTTTTCCGGGTCCAGCTCGAGCGCTTGCTGGAAGGCGCTGCGCGCCTGCTGCTTCTCCCCGAGTGCCTCCAGCCCCAGGCCGGCCAGGAGGAAGCGGATTGCGCCGGAGGGCGGGATCGGCTCTGTTTCCAGCATGCGGCGCTGGTCGGCTAGGGCGGCCAGGCGATGGTAGAGCGCGCGGGCCTCATCCCCACGGCCCACCCGCTCCAGCGCCAGCGCCTTGTAGTAGTAGTGCTCCGACCAGGGCTCGGACGGGTTACTCGGCACGTTGAGTGGTTCTTCCGCGGCTCGCTCCAGCACTCTGCGGGCTTCGTCGCGCGGGCCGGCCTTCTCCAGTTCGTCGGCCGCGGCCACGTATTCGCGAGCGTGGGAGCGCGTGGCGGGGCGGCCCACGCCCAGGTTTCGCGGGTACTCGGTGGCTTTCAGGAAAGCGGCGGCCGCCTCGGCGTGCCGTCCTGCCTTCTGGTGCTCGCGGGCCAGCCCCAGTTGCGCCCTCCGGTAGATGCTCAGCCCAAGCGTTTCCCCTTCGCCCGAAGTAATGTGGGCGCCTTCGAGCAGCGCGGCGGCGTCCCGGTAGCGCGCGGCCTCCACGTAGGCGGCGGCGAGACGCTGAACGACGGCGGAGCGGGACTTCACCTCGGCAGGCGCCTGCTCCAGCAACAGGATCCGCCCCGCCGTTTGCTTCATCTCCGCCAGCAGTTGATCGCGCTCCACCCACAGGTGGAAGTCGCCGGGCGCAGCCGCCACCGCCCAGTCAAAAGCCTGCAGGGCATGGTCTTTACTCCCTTCGACCGTCCACAGCGCCCAGGCCAGGTTGCGCTGGGCCACGGCGTTGGAGGGCTCCCGTTGCGCAGCCGCGCGCCAGTAGGGAAGCGCTTCGGGAACTCGATGGAGCGCCGCCAGCGCGTTGCCCAGGTAGTAAGCGGCGCGCCCATCGTTGGGGTTGGCTGCCAGCGCCGCCCTCAACACCGTCACCTCCTCCACGCGGTGAGGGAAGACGAAGGCCGGGTCGCCCCGCGCGCCCAGCGCGTACTGTGCCCTGGCCCGCTCCGGGTTCTTGCCCTGTTCGTACAGGTAGCCGAGCGTGTAGTGGAGTAGGGGATAGACGCGTGCGCCGGCCCCGCGAATGGCGCCCTCCAAGACGTCGCCAGCTTCGCCCGGCCGCCCCACACCGAGGTAGTCAAAGGCCAGCTCCAGGACGGAATCCGGCTCGCGAGCCAGCAACCGGGCCAGTTCCTCGGCCACTTGCCGGCTTTTTTCTGTCAAGCCAAGCGCTTCGTACACCAGCGCTCGCTCGCGGAGCGCCAGGTAGTCGAGAGGCATTTCGCGCCCCACCGCTTCGATGGTTGCCTGGGCCTGGTGAAGCCGCCCGGTGATTCTCTGCGCCAGGGCCAGCAGCGTGCGGGCCCGGATGGCGCGAGGCTCCAGCATGACGGCTTGCGACAGGTGCTCGATGGCCTCCTGGGCGCTGCCGGACCTCAAGGCCATCTCCCCGAGCACACCGCGGGAGCTGGGTTCGCGGTAGCCGGCCCGCACGCACCACATCAGTTGCTCGGCCGCTTCCTGGTTCCGGCCCTGGGCGCGCCGCACCAGGCCCAGGTAGTAATGCGCCTCGCCGCCTTCCGGGTTTCGGCGCAGCGCGGCCTCCAGGTGCCGCGCCGCCGCATCGTAGTCACCGCTGCGGTAAAGAGAGAGGCTCAGCGCCGTGTGCGCCGGGGCAAACCCCGGGTCGCGCTGCAACGCTTCGCGGTAGGCCGTCCGCGCCACGGCTTCCTGGCTCCTCTTGTCGGCGGCCAGCCCGCGCACGTAGGCCTGCTCGGCGCTGGTCGGAACCGCCGGATCGGGCGCGGGCCGGGTGGCCGGGCGGAACTGCGGATTGCCATCAACCGGCAGATCGCTGCGGTAGCGGATAATCTCCTCGCCGTCTTTCCCCTTCAGCAGGATGGTCAGGGGCCCCGAGGCTGCCGGCGCGGGCAACTCGATGCTGGCGGCCAAGGGCGCCTCCGGGCCCAGGTTGACTGTCGCCGAGTGCAACGCCGCGCCGCCCGCCTCAACGGTCAACTGCGCGTCGGCAAAGCGCGCATTGAGGTTGGCCGTGATGCGCGCGCGGTTTCCCACCACGCTCACCCGCAGCGCGCCGTTGCGGTTGGCCTCGTCCCACGCCCCTCCCAGCCCGTTCACCGGGAACCAGTATTCGGTGAAGCGTTCCACCCGGTGCGGCGCCAGAAACTCGTGCTCCATCTGCGTCTGGAACCGTCCCGCCTGGAACTCCACGTATTGCCCGTCGCTGTCCGTCAGTTTCTCCACCCAGATCCGGCCGGCATCATCGGTGCCCCACGTCCAGGTCTTCTTGCCGGGCACCTCGCGGTGGTCGGCCACGTGAACGATGCCCCAGTCCGACTTCTCGTAGTACACGCCGAAGAAGTCGCGCAGCGAGTTCCGCGCGAACAGGGACAGGGCGTTGGGCACCTCGCGATAGGCGCCCAGGTCCGTTCCCTTCTCTTTAGGGAAGGAGAACACCGGCCAGAAAACGTGCGGGTAAGCCTCGCGCATGGGATAAACAAAGCGCAGGTCGTCGGCGGCCGGTGCGGCGGCCGTGGCCCAGAACCAGTAACGGCCGGGCGTCTCCCGCCGGTTGTGCAACGTCACCTCGGTCTCCACCCACTTGCGGCCGGGACGCAGGCGGATGGCCACCGCCCATTGCATACCCTGGATGCGTTCGGTGTCGCCCACCACCACCGTCGCGCTGCCGTCGGCCTCGCTGCGGGTGGTGTAGTCCACGGGAGAAACGGTAGTGACGGTGTGCCCGTCCGGAAAGTTCCACTCGATGCCGCCCGAGCACCAGGCCCCTCGAATCCCCACCAGCCCGTACTTGACCACGTGGTTGGTATAGAGCACATCGCGGCCGGCTGTTTTGTCGAAGATCGCGTACAGCTTCCCGCCCATTTCCGGCAGCACCGTCACCTTCAGATATTCGTTCTCCAGAAAGACCGCCCGGTAGCTCTTCTCCACGCGGCGGTTCGTGAAAGAGTCCAACACCGGGTAGGGATACACCGGGCGCGCCCTGCGCCGCCATTCCGGATAAGCCGGGTTGGGATCGGCGGGCCCCAGCTCATAAGTGGGGATGACCAAGACGGCTTCCCAGACTCGCGCCCCAGGTTCAACACCCAAAGCCTGCGGCGCCGGCCAGGCCGGCGGAACTAGGGCCAGTGCGGCAGCAATCAGAACTGGCAACCTCATGGCAATACTCCTGAAGACTGTCTTCGTCTCTCGCATTGAGTTCATGTTGTGGTTCGAGGAACATTCTCCTGCCGCCTGTGGCGGCGGGCAAGCGCGAACGCGCGGGTGTGTGCCGCGCCCCACGCCGCAGCTTAGCCCCGGGGGTCAGCGAAAGAGAAGAAGACGCTACGCTGTCCCTCAAGTGCTCAGGAGCGGATCATGACCAACAGCATCTTGAACTGCGTTACTGCCCGGAGGGCATGCGGCTCGTTGGCGGGCATGATCAGCATCTCGCCGGGCTTCAGATGATAGGGCTGGCCGGAGACCTCGACCTGAGCCTCGCCCTCCAGCACCTGAACCAGCGCGTCGAAGGGGGCGGTGTGCTCGCTCAGTTGCTGGCCCCGGTCGAAAGCGAACAGGGTAACGGTTCCAGTTTTCCTGGCGACGAGCTGCCGGCTCACCACGGCTCCATCCTGGTAAGCGACCAGCTCGATCAGCTTTCGAACCTGCGGCGGTGAACTCTCTTGCTTGGGATCGTCCTGCATCTCTCTTGCCTCAGTTCAAAGCAAAGGGGCGTCGGCACTAGTCATGGCGGTGTTCCGATCCGGCTTCCGCTGCCGTCTGGGGAGCCTTGTGTGCCGCTGTGACAGCAGCCTCATGGCACGGCCGGAGCAGAAGCGGGAGCGCAAATTCGGGCTTGGCCGTGCGCCCCGGCTGCGCTATAGTTTCCCACCTGCGGGGTCCCGAGATGAATGTTGGAAGTGTGATCCGCAGCTTTCGACAGAAGCGCGGCCTTTCCCAGGGCGACCTGGAGAAGCGCACCGGGCTGATGCGCTGTTATATCTCCCGGGTGGAGAACGGCCACACGGTTCCCAGCATTGAAACACTGTCTCGGATCGCCCGCGCTCTGGACGCGCAACTGGCCGACCTCTTCCTGGTCACCGACGGAACGCCCGGCTCCGGCGACCCAACCGAACAGCAGTTCCTGGAGGAGATGCGCCGGTACCTGCCGGTGCTTTCGCCGGCCGAACGGCAGCAAGTCCTGGAGATGGTGCGGCGGCTGGTGGGCCAGGCCTCGTAGGGCAGCGGTCGCCGACGACAAGCAGGGAGCCTCCCCTCTGCCGATTTGAGTGCCGGGCGCTGTGCCGGTCCAGGGCCGCTCAACGCTTCTTCTTTGCGGTTGCTTTCAGCGCCTTCTCCGCGTCCGCCTGCAGCTTCTTAGCGGCCTTCTCGCTCGCCGGGTCCGGCTTCATGGTCAGCACCCGCTTGGCGGCGTCGACCGCCCTCTCGCGGAACAACTTCTCCTTGTCCGGCTCGTTCAGATTCCTGCGCTCGAAGGCGGTGGCCAGCTTGTCCAGGTTGACGCCCATGAACAACAGCATTCTGGCGGGGGGCACTTCGGCGCGGCCGGACTTCAGCGCCGCCTGGGCGCCGGCCGCGTCGTCGGCGGAGGTGAGCACCGCGCTGACGGCGCGCACCACACCGCGGTCTCGCATCTTCTCCTGGGCGGTTTCCCGCAAGGCGTCAGGTACGTTTAAGCCCTTGTAGATCCGGTCCAGTTCCAGCACCGGGGCTGCGCTTCCTTTCGGGAAGGGGAACTCCAGCACCAGGGGCTTGTCGAGCGTCTCCTTCGCGCAGGCGTCGTAACATTCGACCAGGTCGATGGCGTGGCGGCGCGCTTCTTTCAGGTGGTCGGCTTTGGCCCGGGTATAGACCAACTTCTCCGTGCGGGTTTGCAGCAATCCGTCAGCATAGGCCTGGGCCATCTCCAGGTGCCCGTTGGCCACGCCCGCCTTCACGATGGCGCGCCAGATCCTGGCCCGTTGCATGAAGGGGTTGTTGCCCTGCCGCTCGATCCTTTCCAAGTGATCGGCTGCCTTTTCCAAGTCGCCGGTTACGAAGCTGTCGCGGGCTGCCAGGTAGTACCACTCCGGTGTCCCCTGGGCCGGTCGCTTCTCGCCGGCACAGGAACAAAGCAGGAGGGCGGGTAGAGCAATCAGGACCACCGAATACCACTTCATAGGCCGAACTCCTTTCCCCCGTTGCGGGAAGCGGGAGTTGGATGTGTAAAGCGCTTCAGCCGCGTGTAGCTTAGAACAATTCCGCAGCGAGGGGCAATAGGCTCCCCACGCTCCCCGCGCCTGGCTGGGCAATGCAAAGGATGGCAGCGGTGAGCCTCGTCGGGATTGCTTAAGGCCCGGAGGCAAGGGCAAGATAGCGGCGATGGGAACCGTTTCGCGGCAGCTGTTCCGAGCCCCCGGCCGGGTCAACCTGATCGGAGAACACACCGACTACAACGAGGGCTTCGTGTTTCCGGCGGCCATTGACCGCTACGTGTGGGTGGAAGCTGGGGCCCGGCGCGACGCCTGGATTGAGGTGTGGAGTGAGGACCTGAACGCCGGCGCGCAGTTTCCGCTGGAATCCCAGCGGGCGGGGGACTGGTCGGACTACGTGCGGGGTGTGGCCTCGCTGCTGGCCGCCCGCGGCCTGCTCCGCCACGGCGCTGAGCTGCGGCTGCGCAGCACGCTGCCTGTGGGCGGCGGGCTGAGTTCTTCGGCTGCGCTGGAGGTGGCCGCGGCCATCGCCCTGCTCGGGCTCCACGGGGTGGAAGTGGCCCCCCTGGAACTGGCCCGCCTCTGCCAGCGGGCCGAGCACGACTTCGCCCGCGTGCGCTGCGGCATCATGGATCAGTTCATTGTCACCCATGCGCGCCAAGGCCACGCCCTCCAGCTCGATTGTCGCTCGCTGGAGCACGGCCACGTCCTGCTGCCCGACTCCAACATCCGGCTGGTGGTGGCCAACACCATGGTGAAGCACGAGCTGGCC
>CAYVGN010000047.1:5126-12068 GCA_964451215.1 uncultured Acidobacteriota bacterium | reverse complement strand
CCCTGTACCTAATGTTCCAGTCGGAAACCGCTTACGGCGCCGGCATTACGCCGTTTCTGCTGCGCTACCATTTCACCCGCCCTCTGCGGCTTGCGCCCTTTCTGGAAGGCGGCGCCGGGCTGCTGGCGACCAACCAGCAGGTGCCGGAAGGGACCTCACGCTTCAACTTCACCCCGCAGGCCGGGTTCGGGCTGCAATACGTGTTCCGGGACCGCATTGGCTGGGTGCTCGGCGCGCGCTACCACCACACCTCGAATGCGGGCATTGCCAGGGAGAATCCGGGCATCAACACCATCATGATCCACACCGGCATCTCCTGGTGGCGGTGACGGGCAGGAGTCAGGAGTCAGAATTCAGAATTCAGGAGTCAGAATTCAGAATGTAGGGCCGGGCTTTAGTCCCGGCCGCTCTAACTTTTTTGCCCGGCCAGTCAGCCGAGAGCCTACACGGAGAACTCGCGCTTCACCTTTTCGGACTTTTCGGCAACGCTGCGCGCCAGCCGGTCCTTGTACTGGCGAAGCCGGTCGGCCACCTTGGGATCGGAGGTGGCGATGATCTCGGCGGCGAAGATCGCGGCGTTGACGGCGCCCGCCTTCCCAATGGCCATCACGGCCACCGGGACGCCTCCCGGCATTTGCACGGTGGAGAGCAGGGCATCCATCCCCGCCAGCGGCGTGCTGGCGATGGGCACGCCGACCACCGGAAGAATGGTCTCGGCGGCGATGATGCCGGCCAGGTGAGAGGCGCCGCCCGCGCCCACGATGATGGCCTTGAGGCCGCGCTCGGCCGCCGTCCGCGCGTATTCGGCGGTGCGTGCCGGCGAGCGGTGCGCGCTGGTGATCTCGATCTCGAACGGGATGCCGAACTCTTTCAGCGTGCTCGCTGTTTCGGTCATCACCGGCAGGTCCGTGTCGCTTCCCATTACAATGCCCACCAGCAGCCGGGAGCGGGTCTTCTTGCGGTCGGTCATTAGGCTTAGTCGGTCCTTCCTGTTGTGTGCCCGGGCGACGGCGCGGTTGCCTCTGCCGTTGGCACAACTCGCCGCGTCAGGCCCTTCTGGCCAATGTCGCGCCGGTAATGGACGCCTTCAAAATGGATCTTGGCGACGGCTGAGTAGGCGCGCTCGATGGCTTGGCGCAGATCGCTGCCCGGGGCGGTCACGCCCAGGACGCGGCCGCCGACCGTCACAAACTGCCCGTCTTCGCGGCGGCGGGTGCCGGCGTGGAACACCGTTACCCCAGGCAGGCGCTCGGCCTCGGCCAGCCCGCTGATCAGCTTGTCGCGCTGGAATTCGCCCGGGTAGCCGCCGGAGGCCATCACCACGCAGACCGTGGCGCCGCTTCTCCACTCCGCCGTCATGCCTGCCAGTGTCCCGGTGGCAGCGGCTTCCAGCAAAGGCACCAGGTCCGACGACAGCCGCAGCATCAGCGGCTGCGCTTCCGGATCGCCGAAGCGCACGTTGTATTCCAGTACGCGCGGCCCCTCGTCGGTGATCATCAGGCCGAAATAGAGGACGCCGCGGAAGGGCGTGCCTTCTTCGGCCATGCCGGCCAGGGTCGGGGCGACGATTTCCTCCAGGATGCGGGCGTGCAGGCTCTCCGAGACGATGGCGTCATCCGAGTAGGCGCCCATGCCGCCGGTGTTGGGTCCCTGGTCGTGGTCGAAGACGGCCTTGTGGTCTTGCGTGGGAGCGAGCGCCAGGAAATTGCGCCCGTCGGCCAGCACGGTGAAGGTGACTTCTTCGCCGGCCAGGAAGCGTTCGATCACCAGGCGGCGGCCCGCCTCGCCCACCAGTTGCCCGGCCAGCATCCTGGCCAGGATTTCCTCTGCCTGCTGGGCGTCGCCTGCCACCACAACCCCTTTGCCGGCGGCCAACCCGTCAGCCTTCAGGACCAGGGGGAAGCCGAAGCGGCCCAGTTGGGTCCGCGCTTCCTCCAGGCTCTCGCAAACGGCGAACTCGGCAGTGGGGATGCCATGGCGCCGCATGAACTGCTTGGCGAAGATCTTGCTCCCCTCCAGGCGTGCGGCCGTGCGCGTGGGCCCCACGACGGGCAGGCCCCGTGCCTGAAACTCGTCGGCCAGGCCGGCCACCAGCGGCGCCTCCGGGCCTACCACGGTCAGCCGCGCCCCCACGCGCTCGGCCAACTCGGCCATCTCTCGCGGTGAGAGAATGTCACCGCGCAGCAGTTCCGCTTCCCGCGCAATCCCCGCGTTTCCTGGCACGCAGCAGAGGCGCTCGACCAGGGGGCTCTGGCGCAGTTTCCAGGCCAGCGCGTGCTCCCGGCCACCTGAACCGATCAGCAGCAGGTTCATCTCGCGCCACATTTCACCACAACCGGGGCTGGAGGCTCCAGACCTTAGCTGGATACTGACGCACGCCACCTTTTCCGCTTGCTGAACACCAGCCGCGGGCCAGCCGTGTGGCCGCCGAGCGCGCGGTGACCAATCCGCGCGTGGAGCCGGGAGGAGCGGGCTTGTAGTATGCTGGAAGTGCTGTGGCGGTGTTGCTGTTCCTTCTGGCGCTGCTGGCGCTGCCGGCGTTCCCAACGCCCCAGACGGGCGCCGGGCCACCGATTCGGGAGCAGGAACTGCTCAGGATGGTTGGCTCCAAAGGCCTCTTCACCGAGGAACAGATCCTGGAGGTGGTTGAAAGCCGGGGCATCGGCTTCCGGCTGACCGAGGCGCTGCGCCGGACGCTGAAGAAGCAGGGCGCAGGCCCGAAGCTGATGGAGGCCCTGGAGAAGGCGGCGGAGGCGCTCAAACGCCAGAGCGTGGCCGAGGAGCAAGCCGCCGCCGAGGCCGCCGCGCCCAAGCCCGTCCCGCCTCCGCCTGAACTGGACCCCGCCGCCCAAGGCCGGTTGCTGGAGGACGTGCGGCGGCATGCGCTCGAATACAGCGACAAGATGCCGAACTTCATCTGCCTGCAGGTCACCAAGCGGATGGTGGACTTCGAGGGGAAGGGCTTCTGGCAGATGCAGGACGTGATCCAGGCGCGGCTGGCCTACAACGACCACCGCGAGAGCTACCAGGTGGTGGCCATCAACGACCAGCTCAGCGACCGCAGCTATGATTCGCTGGGCGGAGCCACCTCGGCTGGGGAGTTCGCCACGCTGCTGCGCGCCCTGTTTTCGCCCGAGACCGCCGCCTTCTTCACCTGGGCGGGGCCAGCCTCCTTTCGCGGCCGCCCAGTCTATGCCTTCGACTACTACGTGGCACGCGAGCGCTCCACCTGGCACATCATCTGGCAGAAGGAGCGCACCATCATTCCTGCCTACCGGGGCCGGGCGGTGGTGGACGCCGAGACCCACCGGGTGCTGCGCCTGTGGATGGTGGCCGAGGACATCCCGGCCGACTTCCCCATCCGGGCGGCTTCCACCGCGCTGGAGTACGACTACGCCAAGATCGCCGGGCAGGCGTTCCTGCTCCCGGCGCGGGCCATCGTGGAAATGAAGGAAGGCCGCCTGACTACCCGCAACGAGATCCAGTTCCGGCAGTACCGCCGCTTCACCGCCGAAACCAAGCTCATCTTCGAGGAGCCGCGCCCCTAGGCCGGCGCCGAGCGACTCCGCTCTGCCCCGCTCTGCGGGGTCGCCCCTACAGGGGCTGGAGGACGGCGAGGGCGTGGGCGGCGGCGGCTTCGCCGCGCCCGATCTCCCCCAGGCCCTCGGCAGTCTTGGCCTTAATGTTGATGTTTTCGGGGGGCAGTTGCAGGGCCGAGGCCAGCGCGGCGCGGATGGCTTCGGCGTGTGGCGCCAGCCTGGGCCGCTCCAGGATGACCACCGCGTCAACCGAGGCCGGGCGGTAGCCATTCTGGGCCAGCAACTGGAGGACGCGCGAGAGAAAAAGGGCGCTGGAAGCGCCGCGAAAGGCCGGGTCGGTGTCCGGGAAGTGGCGGCCAATGTCGCCCAGGCCGGCGGCGCCCAGCAGGGCGTCGGCGATAGCGTGAGAGAGAACGTCCCCATCGCTGTGACCCGCCAGACCCCGCGCGAACGGGATCTCCACCAGGCCCAGGATCAGCTTGCGTCCTTCCACCAGCCGGTGCGAGTCGTAGCCAATTCCCACGCGGATCATCGAAGATGAGTTATGAGTTGTGAATTATGAGTTATGAATGAACCGGATCCAAGCTTCGCTTTGATTCATAACTCATAATTCATCATTCGCGACAGCGGGCGCGCTCCTGATCCAGGAAGAAGCGGGCGAGTTCGAGGTCGCCGGGCTTGGTGATCTTGATGTTGCGGTCCGAGCCCAGAACCACGGTGATGTCCGCCCCAAGATGCTCCACCAGGCTGGCCTCGTCGGTGGCCTGGAAGCCATCCTCGGCGGCCCGCTCGAAGGCCTGCTTGAGCAACGAGTAGCGGAAGACCTGCGGGGTCTGCGCCAGCACGATGCGCTCGCGGGGGATGGTGCCGCGGAGCAGCGTGCGCTCCACCTGCTTCACCGTGTCCACGCTGGGGATGCCCAGGATGGCCGCCCCGGTCTTGTCCGCTTCCCGGATGACGCGCTCGATGGCGCTCACCTCCACGAAGGGGCGGACGGCGTCGTGGACTGCGACCAGGTCGGTGTCCGGCGGCACGCAAAGCAGGCAGTTCTCCACCGACTCCTGGCGGTAGTCGCCGCCGGGAACCACTTCGACCTTGTGGGCGAAGGGCTCGCACTCCAGGTAAGGCAGGAACAGGTGGTGGTCCTCGGGACGCACAGCCACGTACATCCGCCAGATCAGGGAGCAGGCCGCAAACTTGCGCAGGGTGTGAATGATGACGGGAGCGTCGTCCAGCAGCAGAAACTGCTTGCGCGAACCGGCATGGGCCGGGCCCATGCGGATGCCCATGCCCGCCGCCGGAATAATAGCTGCAACCTTCATAAGAAATGCAGGGCCGGCCTGGCGCCGGGCCACCTCGAGTCCGAAGCGGGAAGCGGAGAGATTCCGGCTTCTGCCGCTCGGTTGCTGCTGTTACATGGATTCGGAGAACTGCTCGGCGCGCTCGCGGTGCTGGGAACGGCTGCGGGAAGGAGCGTGGCCGCCTGCGCCTTCCGATGTCGGTGCGGCCCCGGCTCCTCCGGCGGACCCGGCCGCCGCAGGCCCCTGGCCTTCTCCCCCGGTGGCGCCCGCCGGCGCCGCCCGGTGTTGCAGCCGCTCGTCATACCTGCCGAAGATCATCTTCCCGGCCGTGGTCTGCAGCACCGAAGTCACCGCGATATCAATGGTCTTGCTGATCATCTTCTTGGCGTTGTCCACCACCACCATGGTCCCGTCGTCCAGGTAGGCCACGCCCTGGTTGTACTCCTTGCCTTCCTTAAGGATAAAGACGCGCATCGTCTCGCCGGGCAGCACGATGGGTTTCAGCGCATTGGCCAGCTCGTTGATGTTCAGCACCTGCACCCCCTGGAGCTGGGCCACCTTGTTCAGGTTGAAGTCGTTGGTGACGATCTTGCCGTCATGCTGCTTGGCCAGCTCGATCAGCTTCAGATCAACCTCGCGGATTTGCGGGAAATCGTCCTCCACGAACTGCACCTGGATGTTGGCCATCTTCTGGATGCGCTGCAGAATATCGAGTCCCCGCCGGCCGCGATTGCGCTTCAGCGAATCGGCCGAGTCGGCCACCAGTTGCAGCTCGCGCAGCACGAACTGCGGGATCAGCAACACGCCGTCAATGAAGCCGGTCTCGCAGACGTCGGCGATCCGGCCGTCAATGATCACGCTGGTATCCAGGATCTTGTAAGTTTTCCTGGCCGGTTTCTCACTGCCGAACAGGCCGCCCAGGGCGGCCAGGTTCAGCATGTCGCCCTTGATCGCTCCCACTACCAGGCCCACGTAAGCCATCAGCAGCATCACGCTGACTTGCAGAAATGACCTGGTGGCGGGTTCGCCCACGCTCCGGCCGATGACCACGCTCATCAGGAACGCGCCGACGATTCCCAGGATCGAACCAACGGCGGCGCCAATCAGTCGCTTCAGGCTGGCGCGCTTCAATCGGATTTCAAAAACGATAATGGCAACTGAAAGCGCCAGCCCTCCCAGTGTGGCCGCGACGGGGCCGAGGCCAAAAGGCCGGAAGTAGTAAGCAGCGATCGTCAGGACAGCGACAAACCCCATCCTCACAATCGCCAGGTCTAACATTGGACACCCTCCCTTGTCTTCTTCGCCCGGCCGGCAACCCGGAGTCCGGATTAATAAGACAGCAGGCATGCGCCTGCCGTTATTGACGAGTATAACACCGCAGGGAGTGATTCCGAGCCGCCACGCGGGCGACCTGGGGTCACCATGGTGACTTCAGGCCGCGGCCTGCAAGCCAGGCTGGGTGCTGGCGCCGTATTGCCGCATAACCTCATTAACCCGGATCATTTACAGTGCCGGCGGCAGAGCCGCTGAGAGCTGCCCGCTTCGTGAATCCGTCGGGCCAACCTTCAGGGATCAAGATAGATTCTGGGGACCCGGGGCCCGATGTTCGTGAGGATTTCGTAGGGAACGGTTCCCGCCACCTGCGCCGCTTCCGCTGCGGTCACTTCCGAGCCACCCTGCCGTCCGATGAATACTACTTCGTCATCTACGCGGACGTCGCTGACTGCGGTGACGTCGAGTAGTGTCAGGTCCATGCTGACGCGGCCCACTACCGGCACGGAACAGCCGCGCACCAGGGCCCGGCCGCGGTTCGATAAAGCCCGGTTAACACCGTCGGCATAACCGGCGGGCACCACCGCAATGTGCGCCTGCCGCAGTCGCACGCCCTCCTCGGCGCAGGTGACCCCAAACCATCCGGCGCCCTCGGCGGCCAGCGTTCGCGCCACCTCCGCCGCTCCGTGGCCATAGGCATCCGCCTTGACCACAGCCATGACCGCGACCTGCCCGCCGACCAGTGCCCGAATGGCCCGGAAGTTCTTCCGCAGCGCGGGAAGGGAAACTTCAGCCCACGTCGGACGGCCCATGCCCTTATGCTAGCCCGA
>CAYVGN010000047.1:0-5026 GCA_964451215.1 uncultured Acidobacteriota bacterium | reverse complement strand
GCTAGCCCGAGTTGGGGGCTGGCAGGCTGCCCTGGGGCCGAAGGCAGCCCGGGCCGAGGCCCGGCGCAACCTAAACGGGGAACGGTTCGGCGATGTTCTCGAAGCGGGCGAAGCGGTCCAGGAAGGCCAGCGGGAGCTTGTCGGTGGGGCCGTTGCGCTGCTTGGCGATGATCACCTCGGCGCGCCCGGCCACGTCGTCGGGGACCTCGCGGCCCTGCATGCGCAGGTAGTACTCCTCGCGGTAGAGGAAGGCGACCAGATCGGCGTCCTGCTCCAGCGACCCGGAATCGCGCAGGTCGGAGAGTTGCGGGCGGTGGCCGCCGTCGCCACCCCCGCGAGTTTCGGGGGCGCGGGAAAGCTGCGACAGGGCCATCAGCGGCACCTCCAGTTCCTTGGCCAGCGCCTTCAGCCCGCGCGACAGCGCTGAGATCTCCTGGTTGCGATTCTCGGCGCGCGGCGCGGTCATCAACTGGATGTAGTCCAGGATTAGCAGGGCCAGGCCGTGGTCTTTTTTCAGGCGGCGGGCCTTGGCGTGCATCTCCTGAAGGCGCAGGCCAGGGGTGTCGTCCACGTAGATGGGCGCCAGCGCCAGCCGGTTCATGGCCTGGACCAGGCGCTGCCGGTCGTCCTTGTTCAAGAAGCCGGCGCGGAACTTGTGGGAATCCACGCGGGCCTCAGCGCAAAGGAGGCGGGTGAGCAACGCCTCCTTGCTCATCTCCAGGCTGAAGATGCCGACCGCGTGTGCGAGTCGGGCCTGTGCGGATTGTGCGCTCCCTGACGGTCGCGCCTCGCCCGACTCGGGCACGGATGTCGCGCCGCGGATGGCGACGTTGGCGGCGATGGAGAGCGCCAGGGCGGTCTTGCCCATGCTGGGGCGGGCCGCTACCAGGATCAGCTCGGAGGGCTGGAGGCCGCAAGTCAGGTCGTCCAGGCGGGTGAAGCCGGTTTCCAGGCCCGTGATGCGGCGGCCGCGTTCCACCAGGTCATCGAGTGAGGTATAGGTTTTCTTGAACACCTCACCCACCGGCATCAGTCCGGTACGCTCGCGGTCTTCGCCGACGGCCAGAATGGCGCTCTCGGCCTGGTCGAGAATCTCGCCGGTCTCCTCCGGCCCCTCCAGGGCCCGCCGCATGATGGCATTGGAGGTGTGGATGAGGCGGCGCAACACCGCCTTATCCTTCACGATGCGGGCGTAGTGGGCGCAGTTGACAGGGCGGGGCAGACCCTCGGTGAGCGCGGTGAGGTAGGCCACACCGCCCACCGCCTCCAGCTCCCGCGTGCGCAGCAGTTCCTCGGTGAGGGTGACGGGATCAATGGGGCGGCCGGTCTCGGCGAGCCCCACCATCCGAGCGAAGATGCGCCGGTGCGCGTCGCTGGAGAAGTCGTCGGCGACGAGCAACTCCGCCGCGTAGGTGTAGGCTCCGTTGTCAAGCAGGATGGCGCCCAGCACCGAGCGCTCCGCATCGAGATTGCTCGGTAAGCCCTGCTCCAAAACCGGATCAATGGTTGCCATTCCTGTCGGTCCCGCCTGTCAGAGCCGCTAACGCAAGGGAGCGAGTTCAGCGGGAGGAACTACTCGCCGGCGGCTCTGTTTGAACTCTGAGCAGTCGCGCAAGCGCCAACCCGGAGTGAGGCGCGGATTCTGGCAACCGCGCCATGTCGGCTGCAAGATTTTTATCGCCAGTCCCAAGAACTGGTTAGTTGCAACTCCTCAGCACAGGGCCATTCGGGTTTTCCAGTGAATGAACGCCCTGGGCATCCTGCACGGGACAAAAGACTTGGCTGAGGCCCGCGCCGCGGGTTGACAGAATTTCCACAGCTTCGCTTCGAGGCCGCACCGATTCGCCCTTCCGGCAGACGGCCGCCCGCCGAACGCCGGTGTTCCCCTACGGCTACGGGGCTTCGGCAGCCTTCGCAAGGAACACCGAAAATGTTGGATCGGGAGAAGCGGCCTAATCCGGCCTTGCGGACCTGCCACAAAAACACAACCAAGCCCTTCTGTGCCGGAACATTCTATATCACATTTGTTCTGCTGGAGGGAAGGGAAAAACCAGGAAGGGGAAGAAGCCGCCGTGGCACAAAGAGATAGAAGGCGAATCCGCCGGCGGCGGAGGCTAACCGCCGGCCATTACTGTTCCCGCACCACCTGCACCTTGAGTTGCGCGGTCACCTCGCGATGCAGGCGCAGCGGCACCTCGAACTCGCCCAGGATCTTGATGGGATCCTCGAGCTGGATCTTGTGGCGGTCCACGTGGAAGCCCTTGGCCTGGAGGGCCGCGGCGATGTCCAGGGAGGTGACCGAGCCGTAGAGGCGGTCCAACTCCCCGACCTTGCAGGGGATAGTGAGGGTGACGTTGGCCAGTTGCCGGGCCAGTTCTTCGCTCTGGCTGCGGTCCACCGCCTCCCGCCGTACAGTGGCCGCCCTTTCCTGCTCGATTACCTTCTTGTTGCCTGGGGTGGCGGGCATGGCCAGCTTCCGCGGCAGCAGGTAGTTGCGTGCATACCCGTCGGCTACCCGGACCACGTCGCCCCGCTGGCCCAGCTTCGGTACATCGGCGCGAAGAATGACTTCCATGAAGACCCTCTCCTTCTCCTTGTCTTGGGACAGGTGGCGGAGGCTATTGCCTCTGTTGCCAGCCCGGAAGCGCGGAGGCTGCTGCCTGCTTCCGTCTTCCGGCGGCCACTCTACAGTTCGAAGGCGAACGGCAACAGGGCGATGTTCCGCGCCTTCTTGATGGCCTCCGTCAGCCGGCGCTGGTGCGGGGCGCAGACCCCGGAAATCCGCCGGGGAATGATCTTGCCACGCTCTGCCACGAACGGCCCGATCAGCTTCACATCCTTGTAGTTAATGTTATCGATCTTCTCGACGCAAAACTTGCAGACTTTCCTGCGCCGGAAGTACTGCTTCTTGGGCGCGGCGGCGGCCGGCTTGGCGGCCTTCTTCGGCGGTGCCTGATCCGTCATGATTCCTCTTCTTCAAATTTGATCTTGACTCGGGACCCGCTTCCCCCCCGCGGCGGGCGGGGGCGAGCTTCTCAGGCGGTGGCTTCCGGTGCCGGCGGCGCCGTCACCACCGGGGGTGGCGCCGGCGGCGCCGGAGCGGGAGCCGCCGGTGGCGCCGTGCCAGCTCCCCTGGCCGCGCCCTGCTTCTCGCGCCGGCGGCGCAGCTTCTCCAGCCGCTTCAGCTCTTCGTCAATGCGCACCGCCAGGAACTTGATGACCGGCTCGGACACCTTGAGGATACGCTCGAACTCCCGCAAGGTGGGCGGATCGCACTCCACCACCGTCAGCACGTAGTAGCCCTCGCGGTGGTGGCGCACCTGGTAGGCCAGCTTGCGCCGGCCCCACTTCTCGGTCTTCTGCACCTGCCCGCCGCCGGAACTCACCACTCCCCCCATCTGCGCGATAAAGCGATCAACGTCCTCCTCGCTCACGTCCGGCTTCATAATGTAAATGATCTCGTAGAGTCGCATCTCTCCTCGTTTCTCCTGCTCCGGCTGACAAGGTGGGCAGCCAACAATGCCTAGCCCACTGCCTTTCTCAGCAACCTACTAGGGCGCTTCCGGCCGGCGAT
This sequence comes from uncultured Acidobacteriota bacterium, assembly GCA_964451215.1. Taxonomy (GTDB): domain Bacteria; phylum Acidobacteriota; class Terriglobia; order JAJPHL01; family JAPKYU01; genus CAYVGN01. The sequence goes on along the minus strand of CAYVGN010000047.1, from coordinate 1,452 downwards.
TGAAGCGGCTCATGGCCTTCTCCGGCCCTTCCCGCAGGATGCAGCGGACGGCTTGGGCCGCCTGTTCCACCTGTTCCTCGACGCGCTTCAGCTCCGAGCGGCGAAAGGGCCGTAGGAGGAACTCGCTGGCGTCCCCCACGGGGTGATCCGGGGCCACGCCGAGGCGCACCCGCACGAAGTCTGTCGTTTCCAAGGCCCCGATGATGGACTGCAGGCCGTGGTGCCCTCCGGCGCTGCCCCGCCGGCGGATGCGCAGCGCACCCTGGGGCAGGGCCAGATCGTCGCTGATGACCAACAGGGCGGCCCGATCCAGGTCCAGCCGCTGGAGCAAGTCGCGCACCGCCAGCCCGCTCAGGTTCATGTAGGTAAGCGGCTTGGCCAGCACCACCGGCTGCCCCTCGATCTCGGTGCGCGCCGTCAGAGAGCGAGCCTGCGGGCGATCCACTTTCACCCGGGCCGCCTCCGCCAGCCGATCCACCACCAGGAAGCCGAGATTGTGGGGCGAAAACTGATATTCGATCCCGGGATTGCCGAGACCGACAATGAGGCGCATAGCGCGGAGCCGGGATTGCCGGGCTACTTCCTTTCCTTCTTGCCGCCCGGGGCTTCCGACACCATTTCTTCTTTCTCGGTCTTGCCCTTGCGGATGACCTCGGGCTCGGCCGGGGCGGGAGCCAGCTCCGGCGCCGCCTCGGCCGCCGGCTTCTCCTCCACCGCCCGCAGCGCGACCACGTGCACGATGGCCAGGTCCGGAGCCGAGACCACACGCACTTTCTCGTTTACCTTCACATCCCGCGTCCGGAGCGTGGTGCCGATGCAAAGGTTGCTGACGTCCACCTCTACGTGCTCGGGGATGTCTTCGGGCAGGCACTCGATTTCCACCGAGCGGTTGAGCAGCTCCAGGATGCCCCCCTGGCTCTTGACGCCCGGGGCTTCGCCAACCGCCAAAACGGGCACGGTGGTGCGCAGCGCCCGGTCCAGCGCGATGCGCTTCAGGTCCACGTGCAGCAGCGTGCCATCCAGGGGTTGGAACTGGCAATCCGCAATGATGGCGCAGGTGTTCTCGCCGTCCCTGACCTTCACGTCCAGGATGGTGTTGCGACCCGTCTCGCTCTCCAGCACGGCGCGCAGTTGCCCCGGATCCAGGGAAACGGGCAGCGCCGAGCGGCCGGCGCCGTACAGCACCGCCGGCACGCGCCCGCTGCGACGCAACCGCCGCGCCGGGTTTTTCCCCTGCTCACTCCGCGGCTGCACCTCGATCACCAATCTGGCCATAGTTACCAAGCTCCGTGGTCAGGAGTCAGGATTGCATTCTGAATCCTGACTCCTCTATGCCTGGCGAGAAGTCAGAATACAGAATTCAGGAGTCAGAATGAATGCCACGCGGTCCCCATTCTGACTCCTGACTCCTGACTCCTGACTCCTGACTCCTGACTCCTGACTCCTGACTCC